>DXDP01000266.1 GCA_019115445.1 Candidatus Nocardiopsis merdipullorum | reverse complement strand
GCCGACTCCTTGCACCTTCTGGTCCCTCTGCCGGTGATCCTGCCGCTGTTCGCAGCGGGTGTGAAGCTGGCCCTCGGAGGCAGGCGACCCAAACTCCAGCAAGCAGTGAGCCTGACCACCCTGACGGTGGTACTGATCGTCGGTGCCCTGCTGATGGTCGGATCGCAGCAGTACGGTCCCCAGGCCGTCCAGATCGGTGGTTGGGGGACCCCGATCGGTATCACGGTGGTTGCCGACCAGCTGGCGGCCCTGATGGTCACGGTCTCGGCCGCCATCACCCTGGCCGTGCTGATCTACTCGATCGGCCAGGGCATGGCGGGCAAGGCCGAGGTCGCACCGCTGTCCGTGTACCAGCCCACCTACCTGATCCTGGCGGCCGGGATCTCCAACACCTTCCTCGCGGGTGACCTGTTCAACCTGTACGTCGGTTTCGAGATCCTGCTGACCGCCAGTTACGTCCTGCTGACCTTGGGAGGTACACAGTCGCGGATGCGGGCGGGTGCCATCTACGTGGTGGTCTCCCTGGTGTCCTCGGTGCTGTTCCTCATCGCCATCGCGCTCATCTTCGCAGCGACCGGGACGGTCAACATGGCCCAGCTCGGTGAGCGTCTCCCCGAGCTCGGCGACGATCTCCGGGTGACCCTGCAGATCATGTTGCTCGTCGCGTTCGCGATCAAGGCGGCGGTGATCCCGCTGGCCGCATGGTTGCCGGACTCCTACCCGACCGCCCCGGTTCCGGTCACCGCGGTCTTCGCCGGCCTGCTCACCAAGGTCGGTGTGTACTCGATCATCCGCATGCAGACGCTGCTGTTCCCGGGCCCGGAGTTGAACACACCCCTGATGTGGGTGGCGTTGACAACGATGATCCTGGGGATCCTGGGGGCCGTGGCCCAGACCGACATCAAACGTCTGTTGTCGTTCACCCTGGTCAGCCATATCGGCTACATGATTTTCGGTGTCGCCCTCGGCAGCGTACTGGGCATGACCGGCGCGGTGTTCTACATCGCTCACCACATCACGGTCCAGACCGTGCTGTTCCTCATCACGGGACTCATCGAACGCAGAGGCGGGTCCACCTCCCTGTACGAACTCGGTGGCCTGGGACGGATCGCACCGTTCCTCGCTATTCTGTTCTTCATCCCCGCGATGAACCTGGGCGGGATCCCTCCGCTGTCGGGCTTCCTCGGCAAGGTCGGCCTCATGCAGGCCGGCGTGGAAGCGGGCACCCCACTGGCCTACACGCTGGTGGGCGCGTCCGTCCTGACAAGCCTTCTCACCCTGTACGTCATCGCACGGGTGTGGAACTATGCGTTCTGGCGCACACCGTCCGAAGGCATGGTGGCCGAGCCCGGCACCGTTCTGGAGGACACCGAGGACGACGACTCCTCGACCGCGGCTCTTGGCCCGGGCGAGGCCGTCGGCCCGGCCTCTCGCCTGAGTGACACGACCGCCACCGCCTCCGTGGTCACCTCCGTCGTCCTGCCCAAGAGCATGGTCGGTGCCACCGTGGGTCTGGTCACCTTCAGTATCGCCCTGACGGTGTTCGCGGGTCCGCTGATCGGTTACGCGTCGGAAACCGCCGAAGAACTCATCACCCGGACCCCCTACATCGACGCTGTCCTCGGAGGTGAGTGATGAGCAACACAAGCCCTGGGAAGCGTAAGGGTGTACAGACGTCACAGCACCGTTTCGGCAAGACCCAAGTACCGTTGGCGCTCGGTATGACGTTCGTGTGGATGCTGCTCTTCAACGGCTTCCAATGGCGGCAGGAGTCCCTGGGCCTGTTCGTCCTGGGTTTTCTGGTGTCGATCACGATCATCGTGATGTTTCCGATGCCGCCGATCACACCCGGCTTCCGGCTGCGCCCACTACAGGCCGTGTGGATGGTGTCCCACATCTCCTGGCAGATGATTCTGGCCGGCATCCAGGTCTCGATCCAGATCTTCCGACGGGAGACAGTCAAGAGTTCGGTGATCAAGATGTCCTTGCGCACCGACTCCGACCTGATGCTGGTCTGCACGGCCATCGCCACCACGGTGATTCCGGGCAGTGTCGTCATCGAGGTCGCCCCGGAGGAACACGTCCTGTTCGTGCATTTCCTGGGCGCCAAGGACAAGGCCAAGGTGGAAGAGGCCAGGGAGGGCATCTTCATGCTGGAGGAACGGATCGTACGCGCCCTCGGCACCGGGAAGAACGTCGCGGACCTGAACGCCGCTCTGGCCACCGACCGGAAGGAGCCCGTGTGACCGTCCTGTGGCTCGTCATCGCCGTCCTGCTCGGGGGTGCCGCTCTGCTCAGTACCGTTCGGTTGCTGCTCGGACCGACCATCCTGGATCGAGCCCTGTCCGTGGACATGCTGTTGGCCTCGGCCATCACCGGACTGGGTGCTTACGCCGCGTTCCACCGCGACCCCACGCTCATTCCGACCCTGCTGGTGCTCTCGCCCCTGGGTTTTGTGAGTTCGGTCAGCATCTCCAAGTTCGTCGCCCGTAGGTCCGAGGGGAACATCGAGGCGCAGAACGCGACCCAGAAGGAGGAAGCATGAACGAGCAACTCACGCTGGTGCTGGAGTGGATCGCCATGCTCTTCCTGTTGGCGGGGGCCCTGCTCACCTTCATCGCGGGTATCGGCATGGTCCGATTTCCCGACCTTCTGTCCCGCATGCACGCAGCGTCCAAACCCCAGGTCCTGGGGCTGATATTCGTGCTGATCGGACTCGGACTCGAACTGTTGTCCGTCGAGACCAATGTCTTCAGTGTCGGCAGCCTGATCCTGGTGGCTCTCTTCCAGATCGTGACGATCCCGGTCGCCGGCCACATCGCGGCACGTGTGGGGTATCGCACCGACCTGATCCGAAGAGATCTGCTGTCCGTCGACGAGCTCGCCGAACAGATCGACCGGCAAGAACGCGAGGAGGAAGAGGCCCGGCTCCGTTTCCGTTGACGGCCGGATCTTCCCCGAGGTCTGCTCCCTCACCTCGGGGAAGGCCGATCAGGTTTGTTCGGTCTCCTCGTCGGTCATCAGGCGGGACCGGATGAAGAACCTGCGTCCGGTGGGTGCCTCCAACGAGAACCCACTGCCTCGACCGTCGACCACGTCGATGGTCAGATGGGTGTGGCTCCACAGTTCGTACTGGACACGCGACATCCACACCGGTACCTGTTCGGGGGCACCGATATCCAGGTCACCGAGGTGGACGTCGGCGTCACCGATGCGGAACTCACCTGCCGGACAGCACATCGGGGAGCTGCCGTCGCAGCAACCTCCGGACTGGTGGAACATCAGCGGTCCGTGTTGCTCACGCAACTTCCCGAGCAGGGTCGCCGCTTCGTCGGTGACGGCGACCCGCTCCCCCGTGCCACCGGTGTTTCCTGTGCCCGGGGAACCCATCAGAACAACCCCAGCGCCTCGTCGGAGTAGCTCACCAGCAGGTTCTTGGTCTGCTGATAGTGGCTCAGCATCATCTTGTGGTTCTCGCGACCAAAACCCGAGTGCTTGTATCCGCCGAACGCTGCGTGGGCGGGGTAGGAGTGGTAGTTGTTCACCCACACCCGTCCTGCCTGGATGTCACGGCCGGCTCGGTAGGCGGTGTTGCCGTCGCGCGACCACACGCCGGCGCCGAGCCCGTAGAGGGTGTCGTTGGCGATCTTGAGGGCGTCGTCGTAGTCGTCGAAACGAGCCACCGAGACCACGGGCCCGAAGATCTCCTCCTGGAAGATCCGCATGTTGTTCTGTCCCTCGAAGACGGTGGGGGCGACGTAGTAGCCACCGGACAGGTCCCCACCGAGATCGACCTGTTCACCACCGGCGAGGACCTTGGCGCCCTCCTGCTTGCCGATGTCGATGTACGACAGGATCTTTTGCAGTTGGTCATTGCTCGCCTGAGCGCCGACCATGGTGTCGGTGTCCAGTGGGTCGCCCTGTTTCATCCGGCCCACGCGCTCCAGGCCGTCCCCGAGGAAGCTGTCGTAGATCGACTCCTGGATGAGTGCCCGGGAGGGGCATGTGCACACCTCACCCTGGTTGAGGGCAAAGAGCGCAAAACCCTCCTGCGCCTTGTCGTAGAAGGCGTCACGTTCCCTGGCCACGTCACCGAAGAAGAGGTTCGGGCTCTTTCCACCGAGTTCCAGCGTCACGGGGATGAGGTTCTCCGAGGCGTACTGCATGATGAGTCGCCCGGTGGTGGTCTCACCGGTGAAGGCGACCTTGCGGACACGAGGACTGGACGCCAACGGTTTGCCGGCCTCCACCCCGAAGCCACTGACGACGTTGAGCACGCCCGGTGGCAACAGGTCGGCGATCAGCTCCATCAGGAGGAGGATCGAGGCCGGGGTCTGCTCCGCCGGTTTGAGCACGACGGCGTTCCCGGCGGCAAGGGCCGGGGCCATTTTCCAGGTGGCCATCAGCAAAGGGAAGTTCCAGGGAACGATCTGGCCGACCACCCCCAGCGGCTCCTGGAAGTGGTAGGCGACGGTGTCCCCGTCGATCTCGGAGCTGTGGCCCTCCTGTGCCCGAATGACGGCGGCGAAGTAGCGGAAGTGGTCCACGGCCAGCGGCAGGTCGGCGGCCAGACATTCGCGAACCGGCTTTCCGTTCTCCCAGGATTCGGCGACCGCGAGATTTTCCAGGTTGTCCTCGATACGGTCGGCGATCCTGTTGAGGACCGTTCCACGTTCTGCCACGGAGGTCCGGCCCCACGCGGGTGCGGCGCCCCAGGCGGCGTCGAGAGCGAGTTCGACGTCCTCCGCCCCGCTCTGGGCGACTTCGGTGAACATGCGTCCGGTCACCGGGGTCGGGTTCTCGAAGTAGCGGCCCTCGAGTGGCTTGACCCACTCTCCACCGATCCAGTTCTCGTAGCGGGTGGCGTACGAGACGACGCTGCCGGGTTCACCGGGAGGAGCATAGATCACCACGGTGGTCTCCTTACCTCACGTGGGCGCCGTGGCGTCGAACGCCCGGCCCCACCCGTTGCATGGTGATGTGATGCTAGTTACACCCACGTTGCAACCGCGTTGCATCCGAACCGTGGTCAATTCCCCAGTCCGTGCAGCCTGCCGCGCACAATGGCGTGGTGGGGAGAGTTCGGGTCGAGGTGGGACAGCACGGCGATCAGTGCTCGCGGGTCGACCCGCCATGCGGGGTGTTCGGCCCAGCGAAGATGCACGTTCCGGTCGGTGCAGGCTTCCAGGGACGAACACATCTCCGCCTGGAGTTCCTCGCGAATCTCTGCCACGCCCGGGGCCTGGGAACGGGGCAGCACGTGCCCCGCATAACTTTGGAGGGCGGTCCGATGGGCACCCTCGGTCAACAGATCGTGGACCTCGTCGATGTCGCTGCGCAACAGACGGCGTAGCCGGTAGGGGCGGGAGGCGAGCATGTCCGGGCCGAGCAGTCGACGTATGCGGGCAACCTCGGCGCGCACGGTCACCGGTGAGGCGCCACGTTCGTGCAGCAGGGCACCGAGTGCTTCCCCGGTCAGGCCGGTCGTGTGCCGGGCCAACAGCAGGAGGATCTCCGAGTGTCGGGCGCTCAGTTCCGTCTTTCTGCCGCCGAAGGTCAACAGAGCACGGTCACGGCCCAGTACCCGCAGGAAGGGGGCTCGCCACGGGGATGATGTGGCGGTGTGCTCGTTTCCGCCCCACGGCGATCGGGGGTGGGGCAGGTGACCGCTGTACCGCAAGGCGCGCAACTCCAGTTCGGCGGCGGTGGCCGCGCTGCGTACGAGCGCCAGGGCCTGCGGTGAGGCCAGGTGGTCCTTCCCGGTCAGGTCGAGGACACCGAGGAGTTCACCGGTGTCCGGGTCGTGCAGTGGCGCCGCCGAGCAACTCCAGGTGTGCACGTTGCGAGCAAAGTGTTCACCCGCGAAGACCTGCACCTCGTGCCCGAGCGTGAGGGCGACCCCCGGTGCGTTGGTCCCCGCTGAGCGCTCGTGCCAGTTCGCACCCTCCACGAAGTGCATCGACTCGGCCCTGCCACGCAATCGGTGATCGCCCTCCACCCACAGCAGCCGTCCCGTGGCGTCACCCACTACGACGATCTGCGGCCCGGGGGCGGGGTCCACCAGCAGTCGGCGCAGCAACGGCATGACGGCGGCCAACGGGTGGGCCTCACGGTGGTCCCGCAGCTCGGAACCGGTGAGTTCGAGCCGTGGCAGCGCGGTGTCGGGGTCCACCCCGTGCCGGGCGCTGCGTTTCCACGACTCGCCCACGATCGCGCGTACGTTCGCACCGACCTCGCCCGAGTCGGTGAAGTGCTCGTGCGCCAGGGCCACATTCCTGCGCACGGTGTCGGGGTCGCTGTTCCATGGCCACGCGTTCCACGATCCGGCCATCCGGTGCTCCTTGGATCACTCCGGCCTCGACCGATGTCTACCCCGACGTGTGTCGTGGAACACCATCACCCGGAGGAGGCGCCGAACACCGTCCCTGCAAGGTGCCCACGGCCTTCGCGCCCGGCGAGAACTTCGAAGTTCGGGACACAATCGTATTCATCAAGAGCCACACTCACGGAGGAAAGAACAGTATGGCCGCCCCACACACGCCATCCTGGCCGCCCCACGGCAGCGCGTACGTCGATCCCAAGGAACTACGGCCACGGCGCCGCTGGTACGTGATCGGTGTCGTCACCTTCCTCGCCCTGGTCGTCTCAGGGGCCATCGGGTTCTTCATCACGTTGCTCCCCGTGCTCGGGCAGCCGGAGTTCGATGCCGAGGTCCACGGCTCCGGTGAGGCCGACTTCGTTCTTGCCGACCCGGAGGAGGGCCTGCACCAGCTGAGCCTGTACGTGAGCCCGAGCGGTGGCGTCCCCCAGGCGTGCGTGCTCCGGACCCCGGAAGGAGAAAGGGAGTTCTCTCCCCCGAGAGCGACCCATGAGGGACATACGAACAACGGGAGCTGGGAGATGGTCGGCAGGATCAGGGGCCTGGAAGCGGGTGAGTACACCTTGTCCTGTGAGGGCAACGAAGAGACCACCTACTCGGTGACACAGCAGGACATCTTGGACGATCTTCTGTTCGGTTTCTTCGGCGCGCTGGGGTTTGCCGTCCTCCTTCCCGGACTCGGTGTCTTGATCGGGGCAACGATCCTCATCGTCACCGCGGTTCGCCGCAATTCCCACAAACGTCGTCTGCTCGCTGAGCGTGCCCGGTACGGGTACTGACGGCACGGCGGCACACCCGTTCGACTGCCGTGGGTGGACGTCCCATGCGGGTCAACCGCTCGAACTGCTCTTCTCCTTCTCTGAGGGTGTGCCCGCGCTGCGGCGCCATCGCTTGAGCACGAACAGGCCGAAGAAGAGCGCGACCGTCATCGTCACCGCCATGATCGCGGTGAAGGCCCACGGTCCCACGAGCGGACTGAGGCTCAACGGGATCGCCGCCGCGGTCACCAGACCACCACCGAAGAACGGCTCGAAGACGAGCTGTTTGTACCCGAACGCCGGATAAGCAGGGGTCTTGGCCTCGGCGTCGACCACGCGCATCAGGACCAGACCGGTGGCCGTGACCCCGAGGGACTGACCGAACTCACCGATACTGCGCTCGAACCAGTAGTTGGGCATGATGCGTGGGGCCAGGAAGAGGAACGCGGCCAAACACCAGATGATGCCGGAGATCGCCAGGATCGCAAAGACCGCGAAGTTCTCGGCGATGGCCTGCAGGGAGAGCGTGGCCATCGCCGCGATGATGAGCACGTCCAGCGACAGGCCCTGGATACGCTCGATCACGCCCTGGTCGACGATGCGGTCCTTGTCGAAACGGCCGATGACCATCTGGACGACGATGCCGCCGATCATGGCCAGGGGGAACAACGGTACGTAGCTCATCACCTCGATGGTGTCGATCCACAGAGCTCGTTCCAGCAACTGCAGTCCGGACAGCAGGAGCTGTCCGAGGACGATTGCGGCGGCCACGAGACCGAAGTGAAAGGTGAGCGGGTCGATCGAGGAGGGTTGGACCGTCATGGTCGATCCCGCGGTGCGCTTGTCGGGCTCGACCAGACCGGCCTGCTCCTTGGCGGTGCCCTTGTTGTCGGCACTGATCACCCGGGTCTTGCCGGTGCGTACACCCCAGTTGATGAGGATGATGCCGACCACGACGCCGGACAGCAGTCCGATGGTGGCCATGCCCAGGGCGAGGTCCTGCCCTTCCGCCCAGCCGACCCGGTCGAAGGTGTCACCCAGTCCGGCCGCCGTACCGTGACCACCGATGAAACCGATTTCGATGAGCGTCCCGGAGAAAGCGGGGGCACCGAAGAACGGCGCCAAGACCAACAGTGCCAACAGCAGTCCGATGACGTACTGACCGCTCGCCACGGTGACACCGAAGGCAAGGTTGGGCCCGGCGAGGTCGATGGTCTCCTTGAATTTCGGGAGCCGTTTGCCGAGGAAGAGGCAGGCGAAGACCACGGAGATCAACAGGCCGGGCAGTTCCGACCACACCGACATGATGCCCTCACCGAAAAGTCCGGCCTCGGCCGTTCCTTCCGTGAAACCCACCGCGATCCCTCGATCCGCGAGCAGGCCCATGAGGCGTCCGAAGACGTCGGGCCCCAGAAGGAGCGCGATACCGCCACCGATGATCGCACTCGGCAGATAGAGCTTCTGGGTGAGCTTCCACTTGACTCGGACGAACTTGGAGATGAGCAGCAACACCCCCAAGAGGAGGAGTGCGAGACCCACGGTGTTCGGGGACATGATCTACCTCTCGTTTCGGTCCCGCGGCGGGTACGGGGCAATAATGCGCCCCTGGGCACCGGACCCGCTCTGCGCGGACTCACCGAACAAGGCAGAACACACGTGTCTCAGGGGCTGTGGTGGGAGGTAGTCGCGCACAGGACTCTTTTCGTGTGACGCGATCGCTTGCGGAATCCTACCTGGGACATTTCGTGCCACTGACCAAATACGTAACAGGACCGCGTGGGTGTCAGGTCCGTCGAACGTGCATCGATGTGCTCGTGCTCGGTGCCTGCTCGGCGAACGGGTAGGGCGCAACGGTGCTGGAACCTTCGTTGACCAGAAGAGAGCGCCCCGCCGGGGGAAACGCACGCTGTGGACAGGCAGGACGCTCACACACCTTGCAGCCCAGGCCGATCGGTGTGGCTGCCGCGGGATCGTTCAGATCGAGCCCGGTCGAGTAGACCAACCGGTGCGCGTGGCGCAGTTCGCAACCGAGGCCGATCGCGAAGGTCTTGCGTGCGGCCCCGTAGCCCCCGTATCCCCTGTGCACGGTGCGGGCGACCCAGAAGTAGGTGCGGCCGTCGGGCATCTGTGCGATCTGCCGTTGAATGATCCCCGGCGCAGAGAAGGCCGTGTAGACGTTCCACAGCGGGCAGGTTCCGCCGGAGCGGGAGAAGTGGAACCCGGTGGCGGACTGCCGTTTGGACATGTTCCCGGCCCGGTCGACCCGGACGAACGAGAAGGGGACCCCACGCGTTCGGGGACGCTGCAGGGTGGACAGACGGTGGCAGACGGTCTCGAAGCCCACCCCGAAGCGGTCCGCCAACAGTTCGATGTCGTAGCGCTCGGTCTCGGCCGTCGCGAGAAAAGTCTTGTAGGGCAGGACGAAAGCACCGGCGTAGTAATTGGCCAGGCCGATCCGGGCCAACCGGACCGCCTGTCCGGTGCTGAGTTCTTCCCCTCTTGCCAGCTCGTCCAGCAGGTCGCCGTGTTCCAGGAAGGCCAGTTGGGTGGCGAGCTGGAAGGCACGTTGGCCGGGGCGCAGGTGGGCAGCAAGAGTGAGGACCCGTCGGTTCGTGTCGTAGGCCCGATTTCGGGTGCTTTCCTGCCCGGGGGTCTCGGTCTCCACACGCACGCCATGTCGTTCGGACAGCAGTCGGGTCAGTGCCGTGTGCGCACGTCCGGGTTCGACACCCTCGCGCTCGACCAATTCCTCGGCTCGTTCGTCCAGCTCCTCGATGTAGTTCTGACGCTCGTAGAAGAAGTCCCGCACCTGCTCGTAGGCCATCGTGGCCACCGACACCGCGCTGTGGTCCCGCCCTTCGGCCAGCGCCGCCGCCTGCCCGGAAACATCCCGATACCTGCGGTGCAGGTCCACCAGGACCCGGGCCACGGACGGCATGGCCGAGGCGAGTTCGTCGAGTTCGTCCGTGCTCACCTGTTCTCCGGTGGGCACGTCGGTGAGGGCTTCCTTCAACTCGGCGATGAGCCGTGAGGTGTCACTTGCGGCGAAGAAGGTCGGATCGACACCGAACACCTCGGTGATGCGCAGCAGTACCGGGACGCTGAGCGGTCGTTGGTTGTGTTCCATCTGGTTCAGGTAGCCGGCCGAGATACCCAGTTCACGGGCGAGTTCGACCTGCTTGAGGGAATGTTCCTGCCGCAGTCTGCGCAGCCGGGGTCCCGCGAAAACCTTACGCATCCGTTTCCTCCCCTCGTCCCCGGAAGAATAAGCCACAACTGTCTCGGCATGTCTTGGCAAGATTTACAAAAAGACGACCCGACTTAGCCAAACCCAGCAGCTTGAGGGCCTTTCACCTGGGCAATCACCCGTGACAACCTCGATCACAGAGCAACCGTGTCGAGGGGATGAGCATGTTGCAACATCGTGTTCGGGTGCACCGCAGCTCCGAGGGACCACCCAAGGAAGAACAGTTGGCGCACCGCATCGCGACCGTGGCGACCGACCCGGTCAAGGTGGAGCCCGAGGTCGTGGAGATGATCGGTAACCGCATCATCGACAACGCCGCAGTGGCCGCGGCGGCCCTGCGCCGCCGCCCGGTACGCAGCGCACGGGCACAGGCGACCAGACATCCGTTGTCCCCCGGCGCCACGATCATGGGAACACCTCTTTCCACTCGGGTCTCCCCGGAATGGGCCGCCTGGGCCAACGGGGTGGCCGTCAGGGAGTTGGACTTCCACGACACGTTCCTGGCCGCCGACTACTCCCACCCGGGCGACAACATCCCCGCCGTACTGGCCGTGGCCCAACACACCGGCCGTGGCGGTCACGACCTGGTACGGGGCATCGCCACCAGCTACGAGATCCAGGTCGCCCTGGTCAAGGGCATCTGCTTGCACGAACACAAGATCGACCACATCGCCCACCTGGGCCCATCGGCCGCCGCCGGCATCGGCACGCTGATGGGGTTGGCCCCTGAGACGGTCTACCAAGCGGTCCAACAGGCATTGCACGTCACCACCACCACACGCCAGTCACGC
>DXDP01000265.1 GCA_019115445.1 Candidatus Nocardiopsis merdipullorum | reverse complement strand
TGCGTATCGGTCACTTCGTCGAGGCCCAGGTGTTGGAGTCGCTCGGGGTCGACTTCATCGACGAGTCGGAGGTCCTCACCCCGGCCGACGAGGCCCATCACATCGACAAGTGGGCCTTCGGCGTGCCGTTCGTGTGCGGTGCCACCAACCTCGGTGAGGCGTTGCGTCGTATCGCCGAGGGTGCCGCACTGATCCGTTCCAAGGGTGAGGCCGGCACCGGCAACGTCGTCGAGGCCACCCGCCACATGCGTGCCATTCGCGGTGAGATCAAGCGACTGGGCGCTCTCGACGAGGCCGAACTGTTCGGGGCGGCCAAGGAATTGCGTGCCCCGTACGAACTCGTCAAGGAGATCGCTCGCACCGGAAAGCTCCCGGTACCGCTGTTCTCCGCCGGTGGTGTGGCCACCCCGACCGATGCGGCGCTGATGCGTCAACTCGGCGCGGAGAGCGTCTTCGTGGGGTCTGGCATCTTCAAGTCCGGTGACCCGGTCAAGCGTGCCGAGTCCATCGTCCGGGCCACCCGGAACCACGAAGATCCCGCTGTCATCGCGCGTGTGTCCCGTGGGCTGGGTGAGGCAATGGTCGGCATCGACCTGGATGAACTCTCGGAAGCCGAACGTTATGCCGGACGCGGCTGGTGACCGGTCGTCATTTCCGCAAGTCCCGGAACCGGGCGGTACCCGATTCCGCCCCACGACCTCCACTGTGCGCAGACCATGAGTGACCGCCCGGCCGGACGGTAGGATCGTCGCCGAGGGACAGGGCGGCCCGGAAGGGCCGCCCTTGCCGTCCCGAACCGGCGATGCGCGTATTCCTCGCCTCTTCGTCGACACTGTGAAAGGACACGCATGGCGGGCCACTCCAAGTGGGCTACCACCAAACACAAGAAAGCCGTCATCGACGCCAAGCGCGGCAAGCTCTTCGCCAAGCTGGTCAAGAACGTGGAGGTGGCCGCTCGCCTCGGGGGCGGGGACCCCGAGGGGAACCCGACGCTCTACGACGCGATCCAGAAGGCGAAGAAGAGTTCGGTCCCGCTGGACAACATCGAACGTGCCCGCAAGCGTGGTTCCGGTGAGGAAGCGGGTGGCGCCGATTGGCAGACCATCATGTACGAGGGTTACGCCCCCGGCGGGGTCGCCGTACTCGTGGAGTGTTTGACCGACAACCGCAACCGGGCCGCTTCCGAGGTGCGCATGGCCGTCACCCGTAACGGTGGCAGCATGGGTGATGCCGGTTCGGTGTCCTACCTGTTCAACCGCAAGGGCGTGGTCCTGGTCCCCAAGGAGGGCACCACCGAGGACGACGTCACCCTGGCTGTGCTGGACGCAGGCGCAGAAGAGGTCACGGACCTCGGCGAGGTCTTCGAGGTCGTCAGCGAGGCCACCGACCTGGTTGATGTGCGTACTGCCCTGCAGGAAGCGGGGCTCGACTACGACTCTGCCGAAACCAGCTGGCTGCCGAGCATGGAGATCCCGCTCGACGTCGATACGGCCAAGAAGGTCATCCGCGTGGTGGAAGCCCTCGAAGACGCCGACGACGTCCAGAACGTCTACACCAACGCCGACATCCCCGACGAGGTCCTGGCCGACATCGGCTGATCGGAACCGTGCACCCGGCTGGACGATCCCTGTGTGCGCGACCTGGACACACACGACCGAGGAGCTGCGCTGTCGGGGGACGGGGCTAGCATGTCCACGAACGAACGTTCGAGAAGGGTGGGGCACGTGCGCGTGGTGGGGATCGACCCGGGACTGACCCGTTGCGGTGTGGGCGCCGTCGAGGGCGCCATCGGAAAACCGCTCAGGTTGCTCGGTGCCGATACCGTGCGCACCACGGCCGACACCGACCTGCCACAACGGCTCGTACAGATCGAGCGGGGGATCGATGCCTGGCTCGACGAACACAGGCCCGACGCGGTGGCCGTCGAGCGAGTCTTCGCCCAGCACAACGTCAGCACCGTCATGGGTACCGCTCAGGCCAGTGGTGTGGCCCTGGTGTGCGCCGCCCGTAGGAACCTGCCCGTGGCGCTGCACACCCCCAGCGAGGCCAAGGCGGCCGTCACCGGCAGCGGGCGTGCGGACAAACAACAGGTCGGCACCATGGTGGTGCGTATCCTCGGCCTGGACGCTCCACCCAGACCCGCCGACGCGGCCGACGCCGTGGCCCTGGCGATCTGTCACATCTGGCGGGGCGGGGCCAAGGCCCGCGTCGCTCAGGCCCAGCAGGACTTCGCACGCAAGGTGGAACTGGCTCGCCAGGCACACCGCCGGTGATCCCCACCCTCAGGAAGGAGAAGGGTGCCCCTTCCGGCGCCCACACGAGATGATCGCGTTCCTCACCGGCCGGGTGACCGCACGTGGCGCGGACAGCGCCGTGCTCGATGTCGGAGGGGTCGGCATGTCGGTCCGGTGCACACCCTCCGCCCTGTCCCGTCTCCGAGTGGGAGAGGAGGGCACCGTCGCCACCAGTCTCGTCGTTCGAGAGGACTCCCTCACCCTTTTCGGGTTCGCCGACGACGACGAGAGGGATCTTTTCGAGCAGCTCCAGACCGCCTCGGGGATCGGGCCTCGGTTGGCCCTGGCCATACTCGCCGTACACAGTCCCGACAACCTGCGTGCGGCCGTGGCCACAGAGGACACCGCCGAGTTGATCCGGGTTCCCGGGATCGGCAAGAAGAGCGCCCAACGCATCGTGCTGGAACTGCGTGGAAAGCTGGATCCGCCGGTGCGGGAGGAAAGCACCTCGTCCGGGCAGGGCGCGGACCCCACCACCACCCCGCCGGCGAACGCCTGGCGTGGCCAGGTCGTCTCCGGATTGATCAACCTGGGTTGGTCGGCCAAGGACGCCGAGGCCGCGGCCACTGCAGTGGCCGCCGACGCGGAGGAGACCACCGATGTCGCCGTGCTCTTGCGCACAGCCCTGCGCAAGCTCAGCCGCGCCTGAAGGAGAAGGCTGAAGGAGAACAATCGCGATGAACGAGCCCGAACCGGGTCACTTCGCACGTGACACGGTCTTTCCCGAAGCCGGCGCCGAGGACCAGCAGGTGGAAGGTGCCCTGCGCCCCCAACTCCTGGAGGAGTTCGTGGGACAGGAACGGGTGCGCGAGCAGCTGTCCTTGATCCTGCGCGGCGCCCAACGGCGTGGCCGGGCCCCCGATCACGTCCTGATGTCGGGGCCCCCCGGCCTGGGCAAGACCACCTTGGCGATGATCATCGCCGCCGAACTCGGCGCGCCGATGCGTATCACCTCCGGTCCGGCCATCGAACGCTCCGGTGATCTGGCCGCGGTCCTGTCCACCCTCCAGGAGGGCGAGGTGCTGTTCCTGGACGAGATCCACCGTATGGCGCGCCCCGCCGAGGAGATGCTCTACGTCGCGATGGAGGACTTCCGTGTGGACGTGATGGTCGGCAAGGGCCCCGGGGCCACCGCGATCCCGTTGGAGGTCGCCCCGTTCACCCTGGTGGGTGCCACCACCCGGGCGGGGATGCTGCCTGCACCGTTGCGTGATCGTTTCGGCTTCACCGCGCAGATGGACTTCTACGAGAGGGAAGAGCTGGAACAGATCCTGCGTCGTTCGGCGGAGCTGCTCAAGGTACCTCTGCAGGAGGAAGCCGCCCGGGAGATCGCGGGCAGGTCGCGTGGTACGCCCCGGATCGCCAATCGACTCCTGCGTCGTGTACGTGATTACGCCGAAGTGCGTGGGGACGGGATGTTGACGCTGGAGACCGCCCGTGTGGCACTGGAGCTGTACGAGGTCGACGCTCTTGGCCTGGATCGGATGGACCGGGCCATCCTGGATGCGCTCATGAACAAGTTCCGTGGTGGTCCGGTGGGTCTGTCCACGCTCGCAGTGTCGGTGGGGGAGGAGGCCGAGACCGTGGAAGTGGTCGCCGAACCGTTCCTCGTACGGTCGGGTTTCATCGCTCGTACGCCGCGCGGCCGGGTGGCCACCCCGCAGGCCTGGACGCACATGGGGTTGACCCCGCCGCCCGACGCGGCCTTCGGCGCCGCGAACGAGGTCGACCCCTCCCGCACTGATTGACACCTGTGCCGGGGAAGGGTTGGTCGACGGGTGCGGCAGAACCGTTGGCACTTCGTGTTCGGCCGGTGGGTCCTTCGGTGACCCGGCCACGTAAGCTGGGTGAATCAACTGAAATGGTGCGGTCTTTCGATTCACAGGTGTTGTGTTGCATCTGAGGAACGTGTCGGCCGCCTCGAACGTTGTAGAAGCCGGGTGCGGACTCAGAACCTTGCGTTCACGAGCCCGTCCAGGAAGGTGATCGCCGCGATGCCCGAGCCGGCAGGCGTCGATCACACGACGAACCGTCAGGAAGGAAGCCCCCGTGCAGGGCCTTATCAATCTCGCCGCTGAAGGAGAGCCCACGGGCGGGCTTATCGGCATGCTGCTCCCGTTCCTGCTGATCCTTCTGGTCTTTTGGCTGTTGTTCTGGCGCCCGAACCAGAAGCGCCGCCAGCAGGAGATGCAAATGCAAAGTTCCCTGGTCCCGGGCGTCGAGGTCATGACCAAGGCGGGTATCTTCGCCACGATCGTGGAGGTCCACGACCAGGACGTGCTGCTGGAGATCGCCCCCGGTACCCGTATTCGTATGCTCAAGGCCGGTATCGGCGAGGTCATCACACCTCAGGTCGACGACACACCGGTGGAGGACCGCCCGGACTTCGGCGACGACGACAAACCCAAGGGCTGACAACTCGCCTGTCGCAGTTTTCGGTACCGGTCCGTCGATGGCGTTCGACGTACAACGTCCGGGGCCGGTACCAGGGCGGGGTCTTGCACCTTTTCGGTCCCACGCCGTGGCGCGCCACCGTCCTTGGTGGGTGCGCCGGCGCGCGACGGTGTTCTCCCTCGACCTCGGTCCGGTTCTCACCGTCGTCCCCGTGCGGCACGATCACGCTGAACCTCGCACACCGTGAGAGACCGTCGTGTCCGGTGCACGGTCCCGCCGACCCTGCGAGGTGATGCACAGGGGAAGGCCGTTCACCGATCCGAAGGCCTTCCGAAGAAACCTCCTGTGCCATGGCCTCGGATACGCTCACCATGGCCCGAGAGGCGGGCCCGTCCTCCACAGAAGGTCTCACCGAACATGATCCACCGAACCGCACACGTCGAAGACATGTACCGTGCCGAGCTGCTCCGCAAGTACATTCGCGAGATCCCGGACTTCCCCAGCCCCGGAGTCCTCTTCAAGGACATCACCCCGCTTCTCAACAGCAGTGAGGCGCTCAGAGAAACCGTGCTCGGACTGAGTGCTCCCTATCGCGAGGGCGGTGTGGACCACGTCGTCGGTCTGGAAGCTCGAGGTTTCCTCTTCGGTGCGCCCGTGGCCATGGAACTGGACGCAGGTTTCGTACCGGCGCGCAAAATGGGGAAACTGCCGGCAAGGACGATCTCGCAGTCCTATGATCTGGAGTACGGTACTGCGACCGTGGAGATCCACTCCGATGCGATCACACCGGGCAGCCGTGTGCTCATCATCGACGACGTACTCGCCACCGGCGGGACGGGCAGAGCCGCGGTGGACCTGGTGCGCAAGGCAGGTGGTACGGTCGTGGGATTCTCCTTCCTGTTGGAACTCTCCGAGCTCCACGGACGCGAGAAGATGCCTGATGTGGAGCTGCACGGCCTCCTCACGGTCTGAGACCTCCGACCGAAGCCGTGGCCCGGGCGCCCCAGGGAATGTCTGCGAGTCCTCTGCTGTTGTCCTTCACCCACACAGGGTGTGATCATGGCGGTGACCTGAGTCACCCTCTTGTGGGTGGTGAGAAAGCAAGGCCCGTGGGCGACTCCCCGCACACTGCCGGGGTGACACCGGCCGGGGAGGAAAGGCACCGCGGCGGCCACGTCGGCGACTGGCTCTGATGACACGCATGTGCACCGGGGGGCCTGGACGATACGGTGAGGCGTCCGCGCTCGGACCGGGTGGATCCGCGGGAGGTAGGTATGCCAAGCGAAGTGGTCTCGACCGGGGCGGTGTTCGCGAGCCAGAACCAGGACACCCACGAAGAGCGGCAGCCGGACATCACCGACGGGCGTGCACGGGAACAGCATGCGGCCGTCGCGACAAGAAAACAGGGGGACCGCCCGGAGGGCGCCGCACATCGCGCGGCGCCCTCCGACGTCTCAGGGACGGAGCGAAGCGCACGCCCGCACCCTGCTCCGTCTCCCACGCCCTCGACCGTGCGAGTGCGCAGAAAACTCGCCCGGCTCGGAGCCCAGCGGGGAGTGACGATGAACCCGGTGCTCGAACCACTGATCAAGACCGTGCGTGCCACGCACCCGAAGGTGGACGTACGGCTCATCGAGCGTGCCTACGAGGTGGCCGCCCACCACCACCGTGACCAGAAGCGCAAGAGCGGCGATCCCTACATCACCCACCCGCTGGCCGTGGCCACGATCCTCGCCGAACTGGGTATGCAGGAGGCCACCCTGGCAGGCGCCCTGTTGCACGACACCGTCGAGGACACCGACTACTCCCTGGACGAGCTGCGGTCCGACTTCGGTGACGAGATCGCCGAACTGGTCGATGGGGTCACCAAGCTCGACAAGGTCAAGTACGGCGAGGCCACCCAGGCCGAGACCGTGCGCAAGATGGTCGTGGCCATGGCCCGCGACATTCGCGTGCTCGTCATCAAGTTGTGCGATCGACTGCACAACATGCGCACGCTGCGCTACCTGCCCTCCAGGGCCAAACGGGAGAAGAAGGCACGCGAGACCCTCGAGATCTTCGCACCGCTGGCGCACCGACTGGGCATGAACACGATCAAGTGGGAGCTGGAGGACCTGGCCTTTGCCACCCTCTACCCCAAACGTTTCGACGAGATCGCCCGACTGGTGTCCGAGCGTGCCCCCCGGCGCGACGTGTACCTGCAAGAAGTCATCGAAGCGGTCTCGGGGGACCTGCGCGAGGCCAAACTCAAGGCGACAGTACGCGGACGTCCCAAACACTACTATTCCATCTACCAGAAGATGATCGCCCGCAACTGCGGCTTCGACGAGATCTACGACCTCATCGCGGTGCGTGTTCTGGTGGACAGCGTCCGCGACTGCTACGCGGCCCTGGGGACCATCCACGCGCGATGGAACCCCGTGCCGGGGCGGTTCAAGGACTACATCGCGATGCCCAAGTTCAACATGTACCAGTCGTTGCACACGACGGTCATCGGCCCCTCGGGCAACCCGGTCGAGCTGCAGATCCGTACCCGCGCGATGCATCGACGGGCCGAGTACGGCATCGCCGCGCACTGGAAGTACAAGGAGGACCGCACCGACGGCGGGGAACCCAAGACCAAGGGCACCACCGACATGCAGTGGCTGCGCCAGCTCATCGACTGGCAGCAGGAGACCAAGGACCCGGGCGAGTTCCTCGAGTCGTTGCGTTTCGACCTGTCGGTACAGGAGGTCTTCGTCTTCACCCCGCAAGGTGACGTGATCTCTCTTCCCCAGGGGGCCACCACCGTCGACTTCGCCTATGCCGTACACACAGAGGTCGGTCACCGTACCGTCGGTGCGCGCATCAATGGTCGCCTGGTGCCGTTGGAAAGTGAACTGCACAACGGTGAGACGGTGGAGATCCTCACCTCCAAGGACCCCTCCGCAGGGCCCAGCAGGGACTGGCTCAATTTCGTCAAGAGCGCCCGGGCACGCAACAAGATCCGTCACTGGTTCACCAAGGAACGCCGCGAGGCCGCGATCGAACAGGGCAAGGAAGAGATCGCGAAGATCATGCGCAAGCAGGAACTTCCGGTCAAGCGCCTGTTCAGTGGGGAAGCCATCGTGGCCCTGGCCAGTGATCTGCGCTACCACGACGTGGACGCACTCTATGCGGCTGTCGGCGAACGGCAGGTCGGTGCCCAAAGCATCGTCACCAAACTCGTGGACTCCCTGGGCGGGTTGGAGAGCCACGAGGAGGACATCGCCGAACAGGCGGTGCCCACCAAGGTCGCCCACACGCGTCATGCCCGCACCGGAAACTCGGGTGTGACCGTGCAGGGTGACGCCGATGTGTGGGCCCGTCTGTCCAAGTGTTGTACGCCGGTTCCCGGTGACGACATCGTCGGCTTCGTCACTCGCGGCAACGGCGTGTCGGTGCACCGCACCAACTGTGTCAACGCCGCGACACTGGACAACGACCGCAAGGTCGAGGTGGAGTGGTCGCCCACCGAGGACTCCATGTTCTTGGTGGCCATGCACGTGGAGGCCCTGGATCGGGCCCGGCTGTTGTCCGACATCACCCGTGTGCTGTCGGACCAGCACGTCAACATCCTTTCGGCGACCGTGCAAACCAGTCGGGACCGGGTCGCGCAGAGCAGGTTCACCTTCGAGATGGCCGATCCCACGCATCTGGGCAGTGTCCTGCGTGCCGTGCGGAACGTGGATGGTGTCTACGACGTCTTCCGTGTCCGGAGCTGAGTACACCGGGACAGGGCACGGAGAGTCCTGCGTCCGACCGGACCCGCTCGGCCCGGGTCGGGGGTGTAGAGATCGGCTGCTCCGAACCGCCCGCTCGATCGCCTCGAGCGGCCCACAGTGCCGCTCCCGAGTACCGGTCGGGGCGAGGAAATGTGCGACCTTCGGAGCGCGTGCGGTGCACCTTTGACCGCATCGACCACCGGCGAAGTCTTGTCCAGAGGCTTCCGACGGTGGGGTCGTGCTCACCGGAGACGAAAGTACCCCGGCCCCTTCGACAAAAAGGACCGGGGTCTGACGGGTCAGATGCGGATGGTCGTGGACCGCACGATCTCGAACACCGGG
>DXDP01000264.1 GCA_019115445.1 Candidatus Nocardiopsis merdipullorum | reverse complement strand
CACGCTGGTCTCGCCGGAGTCCATCCGCTGGGCAACGCTCACCTACCACCGCGCGGGACTGGTGCGCCGATAGGTGACAGCTGGGTTTAGGCCGCCAGGCTGACGGTCGGGTTCATGATGGTCTCGTACTCGATGGGGGTCAATCGGCCCAGGCTGTCCTGCCGGCGGCGGCGGTGATAGGTCCGCTCGATCCAGGTGATGATCGCGATCCGGAGTTCCTCTCGAGTGCGCCACCGCTTGCGGTCCAGGACGTTCTTCTGCAGCAGGGCGAAGAAGGACTCCATCGCGGCGTTGTCTCCGGCAGCACCGACTTTCCCCATCGATCCGATCAGGTGGTGGCGGTGCAGAGCACGCACGAACTTCCTGGAGCGGAACTGCGATCCGCGGTCCGAATGCACGATGCAACCCGCGATGTCGCCGCGGCGGATAACGGCATTGTCCAGGGCGTTCACTGCAAGTCGGGACTTCATTCTGGAGTCCATGGAGTAGCCCACGATCCGACCCGAGAAGACGTCCTTGACCGCGCAGAGGTAGAGCTTGCCCTCGCCAGTCGGGTGCTCCGTGATATCGGTCAGCCAGAGTTCGTTGACATCGTCAGCGGTGAAGTCTCGCTGGACGAGATCATCGTGCACTGGCGGGCCGGGCCGCTTGCCGTTCTTGCCTCGCTTCTTCCCGAAAGCGGAGAACCACTGGTTGTCCCGGCAGATCCGCCATGCGGTCCGCCGATACATCACCTCGCCAGCATCGGCGGCTTCGTCGGCCAGCAGTCGGTAGCCGAAGGTGTCATCGTCGCGGTGCGCGTCGAACAGGGCGTTGGCCCGGTAGGCCTCGACCAGTTCGGCCTCGGTGACCTGCTGTTTCCGCCAGCGGTAGTAGGGCTGGCGGGAGAGCTTCAAGACCCGCAGGGACACCGCGACGGGGATCCCGTCAGCGGCGAGCTCGGTCACGAGCGGGTAGAACCTTTTCCCGGCAGGTTCGCCTGGGAGAGGTAGGCCGCGGCACGGCGGAGGACCTCGTTCTCCTGCTCGAGCAGCCGGATCCGCTTGCGCGCATCGCGCAGCTCGACCGAGTCCTCCCGGGTCTTGCCGGGCCTGTTGCCGTCCTCGACGTCGGCTTGACGCATCCAGTTCGTCAGGCACGACTCGGATATTCCGAAGTCACGCGCGATCTGGGAGAGCTTCTGGCCAGGTTCGCGGTTCCTCGCGACGCGGACGACGTCGTCACGGAACTCCTGGGGGTAGGGAGCAGGCATGATGCACATCCTTCCCTGCAACGCTCCTCAGCGCCGCAGATCATGTGACACCTACCCGCGCATCAGTCCCTCTCCTGAAGGCCTGACGGCTCCCGAGCTCGCCAAGGTCCTCTACGGAACGGAGAAGCCGGGTAAGAAGGAAACCGAAGCCGCGAGGCGACGTCTCACTCAACTGGTCAAGCTGGGCGTCGCCCGCTTTGATGAGGAAGCTCTCGATGGCCAAGGCGGGCGCCCCGCCAAGAGGTACCGAGCGGACACGGTGGGAACCACGATCGCTGATTCAGGAGAGGACCCACGAGAGCTCCACGGAGACCAGTTCTCGGAGAAGAGGGCAGGTCAATCAACCACGCCTTCAACCACGTCAACCACGCACGCGTCAACCACGTCTTCCCACCCCCCTGAAAGGGGTGGGAGACGTACGAGGGCGAAGCGCGGAGGTCCCTCCAAGAGCGCGAAGGCGACAGGCAGCTCACGCTCTCCAGAGCTGACCGCCGCAGATGCTCGTCAGCCGTAACGAGATCACCGCTGATGGCTTCGTAGCTGTCCCCTCGGAAGGGCCGAGCTCGGACCTCCTGATCGCGTGAGCCCGCATCGCAGGCGGTCAGTAAGGGAACCCGAAGCGGGGGCTGCAGCGGTCCGGCGAACGACTCCCCGGTGCTTGTATCCGAACACATGCATCGGGGAGTCACGCGCTGGATCTAGCAGCTCCGGATCAGGTCCGGTGTGAACTGTCGACTGCCTTGTGCTCCGGGCAACCGGCGCGTGCGTCGTCGCTTCCGCGCCAGCGGCTCGTCCTACACAGGCTGTAGTTCATCAGTGCTACTCGATCGCTTCACTCGTCCGGAACCCCGTAAAGGATGCAGCCACGTGCATCACATAGCGGCCGTTTCGACATGGATTGTCTGCCCCCTATGGGAATCTTCAACCACTAGCACCATGTCAAGAGAGGCACCCATGAACCGCACACTTCGCTGCTTCGCGTTCCCTGCACTAGCCGCCCTAGCCCTGGCAGGATGCAGCACCTCTGCAACCGAGGCAGAACGGACCACCGCAGACGCCACGAGCATCAAACAGGCCGATGCTCCTTCGGATGGGGATGAGGCCTCCGCCTGGCCTGATGTGGACGACGCCGAGGAACAGGGGTTCTACGGACCGGACGAGTACCTGGCGATGAACATGACGGGCGCGGGGTTCATCATGACGATCCCGGCTACGGGCCCCGAAGACATCGAGGCGTACAGGGAGGCGACAGGGCAACAGGCAGTCGGTTACATCCAGGTCGAGATCGACAACACCAATGGGTACGAGGATGCCTC
>DXDP01000263.1 GCA_019115445.1 Candidatus Nocardiopsis merdipullorum | reverse complement strand
CTGCCCGCTCCCGCCTCCGCGTAACTGGGTGCCCAACGGTCGGGATCCTCGATCATCAAGTGACAGTCCAGGGGCGTGTCCGTGGCCTTGGCCAAGGACTCCACGATCGGCACACCGAGAGTGAGGTTGGGGACGAAGTGCCCGTCCATGACGTCGACGTGCAACCAGTCGGCGTTGGGGGACACAGCCGCCGCCTCGTCGGCCAGGTGCGCGAAATCGGAGTTCAGGATGCTGGGAGAGATCTGGATTGCCACGATCGGAAGTATAGCCAGGTCGAGGGTGGTCGGCTCAGCGCGCCGTCCTGCGCAGCAGTGCCAGGAACATCGCGTCGGTGCCGTGCAGGTGCGGCCAGAACTGGACGTACTCACCTTGGGGGCCGGCAGCCAGATCGGGAACGTGGTCGAGGTGGTCAGGGGCGCGCAACAGTTCCAGGTCGGCCCGCTCGGTGAGGACCTTCCGCACGATCGCGTCGGTCTCGTCCACGTGCGGGGAACAGGTGACGTAGGCGACCACACCACCGGGGCGCACTGCCTCCACCGCGTTGACCAGGAGGTCGTGCTGGAGCGGGGCGAGCTCGACGACGGACTCGGGATCACGCCGCCAGCGGGCCTCGGGGCGACGGCGCAGTGCGCCCAGGCCGGTGCACGGTGCGTCCACAAGCACTCGGTCGAAGACTGCGGGCCGCCAAGCGGGAACGGTGCCGTCGGCGACGATCGTGCGACCTGCGTCCCGGGGGGCACGGTGTACGGCACCGGCGACCAGTCGGGCGCGGGCGGGTTGGAGTTCGGCGGCCAACAGCCGGGCCCCACGCTGTCCGGCAAGGGATGCCAGGAGCCCCGCCTTACCTCCCGGACCGGCGCACATGTCCAGCCAGAGGGTGTCCTTGCCATGGACGTCCACCCTGGTCGAGGCAAGGGTGACCAGTTGGCTCGCTTCGTCCTGTACTGCGGCCCGGTTCTGGCGTACCTCGCAGATCCCGGCCGGGTCTCCCGAGGGCAGGTGGGCGGCAAAGGGTGAATGGCGGGCCTTTTCGGCCCCGGCTGCGACCAGGTCTGCGACGGTGGAACGGCCCGGCTTGGCCACGAGGGTGACCTTGGGCCGCTGATTGTGCGCGATCAGGAGTTCCTCGGTCCTGGGCAGTCCCTTCTCGGTGTGTTCACCCAGTGCGCGCGCCAGCTCATCGACCACCCAGCGTGGATGACTGTGCACCACGGACAGGTGACCGATCAGGTCGTGTTCGGGGGGCGGCGCGACGATCTGTGTCCAGGCCTCCAGGTCACGGGCACCGACCTTGCGCAGGACGGCGTTGACGAACCGGGAACGGTGGTGTCCCACGGCCTTGCGGGCCAGATCGACCGTTGCGCTGACCGCCGCGTGCGGCGGGATCTTGGTGGACAGCAGTTGGTGTGCGCCCAGACGGAGCAGCGGAAGCACCTTGGTGTCCACGGAGGCCAGCGTGCGGTCCACGCAGGTCTCCAGGATCGCGTCATAGGTACCTCGGTGACGCAGTGTTCCGTAGGTCAACTCCGTGGCCAGGGCGGCGTCCCGGCCGCTGATGCCACGCTCGTCGAGCAGGGCGGGCAACAGCAGGTTCGCGTAGGCGTCCCTCTGGTCGACGGCGAGCAGCACGTCGTAGGCGACCTTGCGTGCGGGGTCGCGGGGGCGGGGCGGCCCGGGCCGTCGATCACCGCCCGATTCGGGTTTTCTGCTCCGCCGCGGGCGCGGATGTGGGGACCGGGGCTGCTTGCTCAACGTGTGTTCTGCCTCAACAAACCGGGGATGTGTACCTGCGGGTGTCGGACCCGTCAGAGCCGAGAGTACGGCAGCTCAACCGCCCAACCGGTCGTCTTCGGTGGGGTGTACACCACGAGCCCAGTCCGCGGCCGCCATGGCCTTCTTGCCCTGCGGTTGGACCTGGCCGAGTTCGACCGGGTGGGTGCTGGTTCCCACCAGCACGTGTTTTTTGTCGGCGTGCAACTGGCCGGGGGCCAGTTCGGGACGGTCGGCGTCGGTGACCGGGCGGACCGGGCCGAACTTCACGCGCGTTTCGCGGAAGGTCGACCAGGCACCGGGGGCGGGTGTGCAGGCCCGGGCGACCCGGTCCACTCGCTGAGCCGGCAGGGTGAAGTCGAGTTCGGCGTCCGGGGTGGTGAGCTTGGCCGCGTAGGAGACCTCGCTCTCCTGCTGAGGTACCGGGGCGAGTTCTCCGGAGGCGATGCCGTCGATCGTGCGCACCAGCAACTCGGCCCCGGACGTCGACAGACGGTCCAGGAGGTCACCGGTGGTGTCGTCGGGTCGGATCGTTTCGGCAAGGGTGCCGAAGACCGGTCCGGCGTCCAACTCCTCGACGATCCGGAACGTGGACGCTCCGGTGACGTCGTCCCCGTGCAGCAGCGCGTGCTGGACCGGGGCGGCCCCACGCCAGGCGGGCAGCAAAGAAAAGTGTAGGTTGACCCACCCGTGCTGTGGGATGTCGAGGGCGGCCCGCGGCAGCAGGGCACCGTAAGCGACCACCGGGCAGCAGTCCGGGGCGATTTCGGCCAGGCGCTCGAGAAACTCCGGGTCCTTGGCCTTGACCGGTTTGAGTACTTCGATGCCTCTGCTCTGGGCCAGTTCGGCCACCGGGGAGGCCGAGACCTTGCGTCCGCGTCCGGAACGTGCGTCCGGTCGGGTCACCACGGCGGCGACCTCGTGGTCGGATGCAAGGAGTGCCTTCAGTGAGGGCACCGCCACCTCGGGTGTTCCGGCAAAGACGAGCTTCATGTTGGTGTCCCCTCCACCCGTGGTCACAGTCTTTCGTGTCCCAGTTTTATCAGTGGTTCCCACGAGTATCTGCGCACCTGTGCGTACTGCCGTGGTCGTCGGCACTGTCGGACCCCTCTGGTAAACCAGAGGGGATGACCGCGCAGCCCGGCCGCCCCGACGAGGCCCTCTTCTCCCTGCCGGAACAGGACCCGCCCCCGGCGTCCGCCGGCCGGTCCCGCCGAGCTGCCTCCCGGCGTCCGGCCGCCCGCAGACCCGCCGAACGACTGCCCGTCGCACGTGTGATCGTGGACACCCCGCTTCCCCACCTGGACCGGCCCTTCGACTATCGGGTGCCCGCGGACATGGACGCCGATGCCGTACCCGGCTGTCGGGTGCGTGTGCGTTTCAACAACCGCAAGCTCAGGGGGTTCCTCGTCGAGCGAGTGGCGACCTCGGAGTTCTCCGGACGTCTGGCCTATCTGGACGCGGTGGTCTCCCCCGAGCCGGTACTCACCCCCGAAATCCTGGAACTTGCGCGTGTGGTCGCCGATCGTTACGTGGGCACCCTCAGTGATGTGCTGCGTCTGGCCGTGCCTCCGCGTCACGCCCGGGTCGAGAAGGAGGAACCCTCCCCCGATTCAAGGGGCTTCCGAGGGACGACGGCGGAGGAAGCGGTGGCCGGGGTCGTCCCGGGCCCCTGGGAGGCCTACCCCGAGGGGCCCGCGTTCCTCGATGCCCTGCGCGCGGGCCGCCCGGCCCGCGCGGTGTGGAACGCCCTGCCCGGTCCCGGCTGGAAGGACGCCATCGCAGCGGTCGCCGAGGCGACGCTGACGGCGGGGCGCGGCACCGTGGTCGTGCTGCCGGACGGCCGCGACGTGGCCGCGGTCGATGCCGCTCTGTCCGAACGCATGGGAGCGGGTCCGCACGTGGCCCTGACCGCCGATCTGGGGCCGGCCGAACGGTACCGGCGGTGGCTGTCCGTACTGCGTGGTCACGTGCGGGTGGTGGTGGGCACCCGGGCGGCGATGTTCGCCCCGGTCCACGATCTGGGGCTGGTGGTGTTGTGGGACGACGGCGATGACGTACACGCCGAGCAGCACGCCCCCTACCCGCACGCACGTACGGTGCTGGCGTTGCGGGCCCACCGGGTGGGCGCCGGTGCGCTCATCGGTGGGTACACCCGCACCACCGACGCACAGCTCCTGGTGGAGTCGCAGTGGGCCGGTTCGTTGACCGCCGACCGCGCGACATTGCGTCGCAGGGCCCCGCTCGTCCGAGCCGCGGGTGACGATCGGGAGTTGGCCCGTGACAGTGCCGCCCGCTCGGCCCGGATGCCCAGTGTGGCGTTGCGGGCAGCGCGAGAGGCAGCACGTGAGGGGCCGGTGCTGTTCCAGGTGCCGCGGCGGGGTTATCTCAACACCTTGGCGTGCGCGGGGTGCCGGGCACCTGCCCGGTGCGACGCCTGCCGGGGGCCGCTGGCCGTGCGGGGTTCACACGCGATGCCCTCGTGCGGTTGGTGTGGCCGTGTCTGTGGTGGGTGGGCGTGTCCGGAATGTGGGGGACACCGGATGCGTGCAGTGGTGGTGGGTGCTCGACGCACCGCCGAGGAACTGGGGCGAGCATTTCCGTCCCTGACCGTGCGTACCTCGGGAAGGGAGGAGATCCTCACCCACGTGCCGGACCGGCCCGGCCTGGTGGTGGCCACACCGGGTGCCGAGCCGGTCGCGGAGAACGGTTTTGCGGCGGCGGTGCTCCTGGACGGTTGGGCTCTGCTGAACCGGGTCGATCTTCGTGCCTCGGAGGAAACACTACGGCGCTGGTTGAATGCCGCGGCACTGGTGCGTCCGGGTGGGGCGGTGGTGGTGTCGGCCGATGGTTCACTGCCGGTGGTGCAATCGCTGGTGCGCTGGGATCCGACCGGTTTCGCCGAGCGGGAGCTGGCAGAACGGCAGGAGCTCGGTTTTCCCCCGGCGGTGATGATGGCCTCGATCACCGGCGGTCCCGAACACGTACGTGAACTCCTGGAACAGGTGGAGCTGCCCGAGGAGGCAGAACTCCTGGGCCCGGTGCCGGTGGGCACGGAGCTCGCCGAGGACGGCACCCACCGGACCGAACGGGCTCTACTACGGGTTCCGCGGAACCGGATCGGAGTACTGACCCGGGCCCTGAAGGTCGCAGCGGCGGCACGCAGTGCCCGCCGGGACGAGTACCTGGCGCACGTGCGTGTGGACCCTTTGCACGTGATCTGATCCGTCCCGGTCACTTTCCGGGTGCGCAGTTTTCCGGGTGTCCTCACCCACGGGCACGGTACAGGTCACGTAGCAGGGCGATCTCGGCACCGTGGTGGATGATTTCGCGCTGCAGGTGCAGGACGAGCACCACCATGGGAAATTCCGACCATTGGGGGGCTTCTGCCCCACCGACGGGGGTGGCAAAGCCCTCTTCACCGAGCTCGTACATGTGGTCGGCCCAGGTGCGGTAGGCCACCTGCAGGCGTTGTCTGGCCTCATCGGCACCGGAGGGCCAGTCGATGGTGTCACGGCTGAGCGTGCGATCCCCGAAGTGCCAGTTGATACGGGTCTCGAGCACGTCCACCACGATGTGGCCCAGGCGCCAGGCGATGGTGGTGACCGGTGCCGGATCGGGTTCGGTGGGGGCACTGTCGGGGGCATGACGCCCGTCCGGCAGTTGCCGGACGGTCCAGGTTCCGGGTAGGGGTTCCCAGTAGAACTCGGCATCGGTGAGTCCCTGGAGCCGAGGCCGGAGCGAGTAGTCCCAGTAGAAGTCGGCCTGAGCCAGGATCTCCCCGGGCCAGTTCAGCGCCATCGGTATGTTTCCCCTCGGTACGTACGATGCCTCAGCGGCCGGACGTGTATCCCACTCCGGCCAGTGTTCCGGTGCCCGTCAGGGACACCGCGTCGTCCGGGTAGGGCCACCATCGCAGATCGGCCACACCTGGATCGAGCAGTTGGAAGGGGGCGAAGGCGGCCGTCACCACGGAGCGGGGAGCGGGTGAGGTCAGGGCGAGGTAGCCGCCGCCCCTCAACAGGGAGTGCAGTTCCTCGGCCTCGGTGAAGGGTTCCTCGGCGGGGAACGGACGGGTCCTCAGGACGGCGACCGGTTCGTCGAGATCGACGAGCCCGCTGGTGGTGAGTCTGTGCAGAAGGGGGAGCGCCCCGGAGCAGCCCCCGGAGAGCACGGCCGTGTCCGAGGGTGAGAGCATCCCTGCGGTCCCGAGGGGGGCGATGTGCACAACGGTGTTCTCCGGGTGGGCCTTTCGCACGTGCTCGGCCGTTCCGGGTACTGGACAGCCCCAGTCGACGAATTGGCGGACACCGGCGTCCGCGCTGAGGTAATTGATGACCCGGCCGAGGAAGGCCTGGTGGAAGCGGGTGTGTTCGGCGCGCGCCGGGTCCGCGGGTGCGTGGGGGCGAACACCGAGATCGGTCACCTCCGCGGTTCGGCGGGGAACACGAAAAGGCCTCTTCCGGCCGAAAACGGCCCGGAGCGGCCCTGCCTTGGGTCCTCTGAGT
This sequence comes from Candidatus Nocardiopsis merdipullorum, assembly GCA_019115445.1. GTDB lineage: Bacteria > Actinomycetota > Actinomycetes > Streptosporangiales > Streptosporangiaceae > Nocardiopsis > Nocardiopsis merdipullorum. The sequence continues at coordinate 3,569 of DXDP01000263.1, read as the reverse complement.
TCCGTCACTCTCTCCTGCTCCCGGCCGTTTCGCTCATGGGAGGCAGTACGCATCGCCACCGGGGTCGGCTCGGTCTCCTCGGGCTCTGCGCTGCCGTCAGCTGATGGTACAGCGTATGGACGTGATACCCCACACATGTCTCGGTGATATGTGCTGAAGTGCACGCCATGTCGAGTCTTGGGGCCTCGGTCTCGTACGACCGAGGTCCCGGGCACCACCCGAGCAACGACGGACAAAGACATACCGTCTCACTCGGTGCTCTTGGATCGACACCACGGCCGAACCGGGCGCATCCTGCCCTCGGCCCCACCTCGCACCGCCGGCTCTGAGACCCTGTTACCGCCTCAAGGACGGCGACCAACTGCCCGACGAGTTCGAAGGCAAGGAGTGACCGTACCCGTGACCGAGCCCCGTACCGATCCAGCACCACTCCCCCTGTCCGGGGTGCGCGTGGCCGATCTGTCCCGAGTCCTGGCGGGCCCGTACGCGACCATGCTCCTGGCGGACATGGGCGCCGAGGTGGTGAAGGTGGAACAGCCCGGCCGGGGCGACGACACCCGTGCCTGGGGACCGCCCTACACCGGCGCCTCGACGGAATCACCCGGTGAATCCGCCTATTTCCTGTCGGTGAACCGGAACAAACGCAGCCTGGCCGTGGACCTGAAGGACCCCGACGGGCTGGCCGCCGTACAAGACCTGTGCGCAAACTCCGACGTGGTCATCCAGAACTTCCGTCCCGGGGTCATCGACCGGCTCGGGTTGGGTCACGAGGAGATCGGCGCCCGCAACCCCTCCGTCGTGTACTGCTCGATAAGTGGGTTCGGCCCCGAACACACCCCCGCCTCTCGTCCGGGTTTCGACATCGTCGTACAGGCCGAGAGCGGGTTGATGAGCACCACTGGACCGGTCGAGGGACCTGCCAGCAAGGTGGGGGTGGCCCTGAGCGACGTACTCACCGGCCTCAACGCGGCCGTGGGCATCTTGGGGGCCCTGTTTCGGGCCCGGGTCACCGGACGGGGTGAGAACATCAGTGCCTCACTCATCAACTCCACCCTGTCAGGCCTGGTCAATCTCACCCAGCAAGCCCTGACCACCGGAGAGGAGCCACACCGGCTCGGTAACGCGCACACCACGATCGTGCCGTACCAGGTCTTTGCGACCGCCGACGCCGACATCGTCATCGCCGCCGGGAACGACGCCCTCTACCAGCGTCTGTGTACCGCGCTGGAGCGCCCCGACCTGGCGGAGGATCCGCGCTATGCCACCAATTCCGGCCGGGTCGAGCACCGTGACGAACTCGTCGGAGAGATCTCGGCGACCCTGCGTACCTTGCCCGCCGAACATTGGCGCCAGGTGATGATCGAGGCCGGGGTCCCCGTGGGTCAGGTCCGCGGTGTACTGGATGCACTGCGCTCCGCCGACGCCGAAGGGGACGACGTGCTGCGCACCGTCGAGCACCCCACGGCGGGCCTGCTCGAACAGGTTCGTGCGGGTTTTCGGCTGGACGGCAGCCCACCCCCGCTGATCGCGCCACCCCTGCTGGGGCAGCATTCCCGTGCCGTCCTCACCGAACTGGGGCTGGAAGAAACACGCATCGACGAGATGATCGAACGCGGTGTCGTCCACCAGTCCGATCTCTTCCGAACCCATGACGATCTCTGACCACCCCACGAAGGGAGAACCCACCATGAACGTCCCCCGCCCCAAGGCAGCGGCCCCGGATCCCCATGATTTCCTGGCCGTGGACACCGACCTTTCCGACACCGAACGCGACATCCGCGACACCGTACGCGCCTTCGCCACTCGTGAACTGCTGCCGAACGTCGCGGACTGGTTCGAGGCCGGCACCCTGCCCGATCCACGCGGCCTGGCCAAGGCCTTCGGTGACCTGGGGGTGCTCGGCATGCACCTGGAGGGCTACGGCTGCGGTGGCTCCAGCGCTGTCTCCTACGGGTTGGCCTGCCGCGAGCTGGAGGCGGTCGATTCCGGTCTACGCAGCTTCGTGTCCGTGCAGGGATCGTTGGCCATGGCGGCGATCCACAAGTACGGCTCCGAGGAGCAGAAGAACACTTGGTTGCCGAAGATGGCTGCCGGGGAGGCGATCGGCTGCTTCGGGCTGACCGAGCCCGACTCCGGTTCCGATCCGGGGGCGATGCGTACGCGCGCCCGCAAGGACGGCACGGATTGGGTCCTCAACGGCACGAAGATGTGGATCACCAACGGTTCCGTGGCGGACGCGGCCGTGGTGTGGGCCGCCACCGATGACGGCATCCGTGGCTTCCTGGTGCCGACCGACGCTCCTGGGTTTTCCACCAACGTCATCGACAAGAAGCTTTCCCTGCGCGCCTCCATCACTTCCGAACTCGTCCTCGAGGACGTGCGTCTGCCCGCCGAGGCCCTCCTTCCCGGCGCCAAAGGACTCGGTGCCCCTTTGTCCTGTCTCAACGAAGCCCGCTACGGCATCGTGTGGGGTGCGGCGGGAGCGGCCCAGGCCTGTTACGAGTCGGCCCTGGAGTACGCACTGTCACGGGAACAGTTCGGGCGGCCCATCGGCGGTTTCCAACTCACCCAGCGCAAGCTCGCCGACATGGTGGTGGATGTCAACCACGCCCGGATGGCGGCGCTGCGTCTTGGCCGACTCAAGGACGAGGGAAACTGCCACCACAACCACGTGAGCTTCGGTAAGTTCGCCAATGTCGCCGCGGCCCAGCGCGTGGCCGCCACCGCCCGTGGGATGCACGGCGCCAACGGCATCACCCTGGAGTACCCGGTGATGCGGCACATGGTGAACCTGGAAACGGTGGCCACCTACGAGGGCACCGAGGAGATCCACGCACTGAGCATCGGCCAGTCGGTGACCGGAATCTCCGCGTTCCGCTGAAGGTCAGGGGTGCGGAGCAAGGGCGACACACACCACAATGGGGAACATCCGACCGAGGGAGTTGCCGAGATGGGGAACGAACCGATGAAGCGGTTCGAGATGACGAAGTTGCGGCGGACCGCCAACGCGTTCGTCAGCGGCTTCGTCAAGTACGGTGTGTGCCCACCTGAGCTGCACCTGCTCACCACGCGCGGACGTAAGTCCGGTTTCTTGCGCACCATCCCGCTCAGTGTCCTGGACAGCGAGCTGGGACGATTCCTGGTCTCCCCGTACGGGGAGGTCGATTGGGCCCGCAACCTGCGCAACGATGGGTTTGCGACCCTGCGCCAGGGTGGCTGGATCGAACTGGTCAGTGTGCGTGAGGTCGGCCCGAGCGAGGCCGCCCCGGTACTGCGTGAGTATCTGAACCATCCGCGCGCCGCCGTGGTCGGTCCGTACTTCGACATCCTTCCGGATGCTCCGGTGGAGGATTTCGAGAACGAGGCCGAACGTCACCCGGTGTTCGAGATCGTGCGGTCCACGACCATCCGCATCTGACCCGTCAGACCCCCGGTCCTTTTTGTCGAAGGGGCCGGGGTACTTTTGTCTCCGGTGGGCACGACCCCACCGTCGGAACCCGCCGGACAAGACTTCACCGGTGGCCGATGCGGTCACAGGTGCACCGAACGCGCACCGAAGGTCGCACACT
>DXDP01000262.1 GCA_019115445.1 Candidatus Nocardiopsis merdipullorum | reverse complement strand
GGCAGATATCGGTTGCTTCTGCCCGTGAGGTGCTCTTTCGGACAGTCGACCCCGGAGTACCGATGAAGCCAGGGGTTTGCGTACTGTGTGGTTCGAAGCACGCACACCTGAAACGGGGGTCACCACATGGGAGGGCGCACGTCCTGCTCGCTCCGGGTGGCATGGGACGACGGTCTCACCGCCTACGATTTCGGTCCCCAACATCCCCTGGCACCCATACGTGTCGAGCTGACGATGGCCCTCAGCAGAGAGCTGGGCATCCTGGACGGACCGGGCGTCGACCTGTTGGACGTCGAACCCGCCTCCGACGAACTGCTCTCCATGGTGCACAGTCGGACCTACATCGAGGCGGTCAAGCAGGCCGGACGGACACTGGAACCGAACGAGACCCACATGCTGGGTACCTCGGACAACCCGGTGTTCAAGGACATGCACGAGGCGTCCGCCCTCATCGCGGGTGCGTCGATCACCGCGGCCGAGGCGGTGTGGACCGGCCGCAGCGCGCACGCCGCCAACATCGCCGGTGGCCTGCACCACGCGATGCGTGGCAACGCCTGGGGTTTTTGTGTCTACAACGACCCGGCCCTGGCGATCGCCTGGCTCCTGGAACAAGGGGCCAAGCGCATCGCCTACGTGGACGTGGACGTCCATCACGGAGACGGCGTGCAAAACGCCTTCTACGACGATCCGCGCGTGCTCACCATCAGCCTGCACGAATCGCCGGCGACGCTTTTTCCCGGGACGGGGCACGCCTCGGAGATCGGTGGGCCGAACGCGGAAGGGTACGCGGTCAACGTCGCCCTGCCGGCGGGCACCGGTGACAGTGGTTGGCACCGGGCCTTCGACGCGGTCGTTCCACCCCTGTTGCACGAGTTCCAGCCCGAGATCCTGGTGACCCAGCAAGGGTGTGACACCCATGCCCTCGACCCTTTGGCGAACCTGACGTTGAGTGTGGACGGGCAGCGACGCGCCTACCAGGAGCTGCACACGCTCGCGCAGAAAACCGCGGGTGGTCGCTGGCTCCTGTTCGGTGGTGGTGGTTACGGGCTCGTGCACGTGGTGCCAAGGGCCTGGTCCCATCTGCTCGGTGAGGCCGCGGGTACCCCGATCGACCCCGAGATCGAGACCCCGCAGGGATGGCGCGCACTCGTACGGGAACGCACCGGCGAACTGGCCCCGCTGTACATGACCGATGGGCGAGAAGTGTTCTTCGCGCCCTTCGAGCAAGGGTACGACCCGGGTAACTCCGTCGACCGAGCGATCCAGGCGACGCGTACTGCTGTCTTTCCCAGCCAAGGAATCGACCCGACGTTGTAGCGCCGATATCGAACAAAACAGAGAATTCTTCCGGGGCACGCGTGGTCCGCACAGAGCGGGTAGGAAAGAGTTGAACACCGGGTGAACGGGCAGGCGTCGTGAGGGCCCACGGCGTGGTGCACGCTTCGCCGGGCAGCCGACGGAAGGGAACACCGGTGACGCCGCCGACACGCGCTGAACTCATCACCCATCTGGTTCACACCGGGATCGCGGGGCATGTCGCCACCACCCGGCAGAACAACCTGCGACATTATCGCCTGCTCGTTCAGAAAGACCCCTACCACCAATTCGGTTTGACGTTCGAGAACGACTGGACCTTCTCAGAGGTACTCGCACTCATGAACAAACGGTGCGGGGTCGTGGGGGACGAGGACCACACCTGGGGCGTCGACACCATCGACCCGGACCTGACGGTGAACGCCCTGGAAGCCTTCGCCGACCGACTGGCGCTTGCGGCCGAACGCCAGGAGACGGTCATGTTCGCCACCGGTCATCCCTCGAAGTTGCGGGGGACCTACGAACTCTGGAAGGAAGCACTGGTCGCCCACGGGTGTGAGGCAGTGACGGCGGCCGAGGGCCACACCTACGAAGTGACCACCGAACGTTCACCCCACCGACGCACCGTGGCGTGGGAGGGCGACGTCGCGATCGTCACCGATGGTCACCTACCGCAACACAGTCATCACCCTTTTGCGATGAGGGCGATCCTGGCGGAGCTCACCGACCGTGGTGAGGCGTGGCCGCATTTGGTCATCGCCGATCACGGTTTTGCGGGTGCGGCGGGTGATGCAGGGGTGCCCGTGATGGGCTTCGCCGACTGCAACGACCCTGCCCTCTTTCTTGGTGAACACGAGGGGAAAATACTGGTCACAGTGCCTTTGGACGATGGTTACAAGACCGAGGACTATGCCCCTCTGCGTGATTACGTACTGGCTCGCGCGGGTCTTGTTTGATCAGGTCGGGCCATTTATACCCACCGCTAAACATCATGCGTACCTTTTTGCTCCCAAGGCCCCAAGCAAGGCGGCGAATGGTCTTTCGCTTCGAGGAACCCGGCTCTACTCTGAAAACGGACGTGTCAGTAGTGAAGCACGACACGCCGACGTGGTGCCGGGACGAGCTACGTACCGGGGTCGCTCTTCCGGGCGCCGTGGTCGGAAAGAACGGTAGACAATGCTCACGTCCGGGAAATGAGGGCGTCGGAAGATGAACGGGAGCAAGCCGCCTCTCGAAGAGGTCAGGTTCCTGACCGTGGCAGAGGTCGCCACGATCATGCGTGTGTCCAAGATGACCGTTTACCGAATGGTGCACTCGGGAGTTCTCCCCGCGATTCGTGTGGGACGTTCCTACCGGGTTCCCGAGCGGGCCGTGCACGACTACCTCCGCGAGGCTTTCGTCGAGGCTGGTTGAGCGACAGAAGAAAACTGTCAGGTTCGCAGTACCGTCCGTTGCGGGCGGTGGTGGGCGCAAGCCCGGTAAAGCCACACGCCGAGTGTGTGGGGCGGACCCGGGAGGCCGAGCCCCCATAGGTGGCACGCCCCCACCACCGCCCCACCGGTCCCCGTTTCCTCTCTCACAAGCATGCTGATCACTTGATCGAGGGGTGCCTCAGGGGGCACCAAGGCATCTACTACACTTTGTCGTTGTTGTAGTCAGCCCTGTTCAACCCCGGTTCGCGAGGTCCCCTCGATGCCCAGTGCCACTACCGGTGCAAGAGCCCGGCGGGCCGTGCCACGTCTGTCGGCGGCCGCGCTGGCCGCTGCCGTCGTCCTGACCGGATGTGCCGGAGGTACCGATGTCGAAGCGGGGGGCGAGGACGACCGCTTCATCTCCGGTGACGGCAGCGCCACCGTTTTCGAGACCGATGAACGCGATCCGGTCCCCGATGCGTCCGGCACCACCCTCGACGACGACGAACTCTCCCTGAGTGACTATCGGGGCGAGATCCTGGTCCTCAACTTCTGGGCGAGCTGGTGCGGCCCCTGCCGTGCCGAGCAGCCGGTCTTCAACGAGGTCCAAGAGGAGTACACCGACCTCGGTGTCGACTTCCTCGGAGTGAACATCAAGGACAACCGGACCTCGGCGGAGGCCTACACCACGGAGATGGGTGTGGACTACCCGAGCCTGTACGACCAGCCCGGAGAGATCCCCCAGACCTTCCGTGACACGGTCCCGCCCCGTGCCATCCCGAGCACGCTCGTCATCGACCCGGACGGGGCGATCGCGGCCAGGATCATCGGCCCCACCACCTACGGTCAGTTCACCGAACTCCTCAACCCCTTGGTCGTCGAGTACGACTTCGGTGACCCCGAGGAGCGTCCCCGCGTGGCCGAGCGCGAGGCCGAGGAAGAAGCAGCGGAGGCCGAGGAAGAAGAGACGGAGGAGGACGAGGAGACGGAAGGCGAAGCAACCGACGAGGCAGAAAGGGACGCAGCATGATGGACACGATCAGCACCACCGTCCTGAGCGGTTCCCTTCTGATCGCCGCGCCGCTGGCCCTGGCCGCCGGTCTTGTCTCCTTCCTTTCACCGTGTGTCCTACCGCTGGTCCCGGGTTACCTGTCCTACGTCACCGGTATGAGTGGCAGCCAAGTACGAGAACGTACGGTGGCCACGGGTTCGGGCGGTACGAGCACCGTGGCCGACGTCGATCAGGAACTGTCCGAACGTCGTTGGACCATGGTGACGGGCAGCCTCCTGTTCATCGCCGGGTTCACACTCGTGTTCGTGTCGGTCGGCGGCTTCATCGGTTGGCTCGGTGACCTGTTCATGGACTACGCCGAACCCATCACGCGGGTTCTCGGCGCGCTCACCATCGTCCTCGGTCTGGCCTTCACCGGCCTGGTCCCGGGGTTTGCTCGTGAGTTCCGGTTCCACCGGCTGCCCCGAGCCGGGCTGGCGGGTGCGCCACTGCTCGGTATTCTTTTCGGTCTCGGTTGGACACCGTGCATCGGGCCGACATTGGCCGCTGTACAGACCCTGGCCTTCATCGAAGGTGGCGCCGGCCGTGGCGTGGTGTTGTCCCTGTTCTACTGCGTGGGCCTGGGGTTGCCGTTCATCCTCGCTTCACTGGTGTACCGTCGCGCACTCAACACCTTCGACCGACTCAAACGTCACACCCGTACAGTCACCGTGATCGGCGGTGTCATGTTGATCCTGGTCGGATTGATGATGGTCACCGGCCTGTGGACCGAGATGACCATCGTCATGCAGGGCTGGGCCGCGAACTACCAAACGGTGATTTGATGACCACGAGCGTGAGCGGGACCGCCTCGACGACGGTGGCCGACTCGAAGCGACAACCCCCCGGACTCGGTCCCCTCGGATGGCTCCGTTGGGCCTGGCGCATCCTGACATCGATGCGTACCGCGCTGATCCTGCTCTTTCTGTTGGCGGTCGGTGCCATCCCGGGCTCGGTCCTGCCGCAGAACGTGGTCAGCGTCGACGAGGTCGACCAGTACTTCCGGGAACACCCGGACCTGGCTCCGGTCCTGGACCGGCTGTACTTCTTCGACGTCTTCTCCTCGCCCTGGTACGCGGCGATCTATCTGTTGTTGTTCGTCTCCCTGGCCGGGTGTGTGATCCCGCGGGGCCTGAAGCACGCCCGTGCGGTGCGGGCCCGGCCGGTGCGTACGCCCCGTCACCTCCAACGGTTGCCGTACGCCGCGAAGTTCAGCACCGACGCCGATACCGAGACGGTGCTCGCGCGGGCCCGGGAGGTTCTCAAGGGGTACCGGATCGAACGGTACGGCGACTCCATTTCCGGGGAGAGCGGCTACCTGCGTGAGGCCGGAAACGTCCTTTTCCACTTTGCGCTCCTGGCTCTCCTGCTGGCTCTGGCCGCCGGTGCCTTCTTCGGCTACCGGGGCAACATGCTCCTCGTCGAGGGTGACGGATTCGCCAACACTCTGCCGTCCTACGACGCGATCTACCCCGGGCACTGGACCAACACCGACCGGCTCGAACCCTTCACGATCCACCTCGACGACTTCGAGGCTTCCTTCATCGAGGAGGGGGACCTCAGGGGGCAGCCCGCGTCCTATGTGGCCGACATCACCTACAAGGACTCCCCCGAGGCGGAGGAACAGCAGCACCGCCTGGAGGTCAATCACCCGCTCGATGTCGGAGGTGTACAGGTCTACTTGCTCGGCCACGGCTACGCCCCCGAGTTCGAGGTCCGTAACCCCGAGGGGGACGTGGTCTTCGACCAAGCGGTGCCGTTCCTGTTCCGCGACACCGCGAGCTTCATCTCCGACGGTGTGGTGAAGGTTCCCGACACAGGTGGTGAGGAGCTCGGTTTCTCGGGGGTGTTCCTGCCCACCGCCGCGGAGAACGACTCGGGTGAGCTGGTCTCCTCCTTCCCCGGCCCGGAGAACCCCATGGTGACCTTGGAGGCCTACCGAGGTGATCTCGGGCTGGTCGATCCGCAATCGGTCTACCAGCTGCAGACCTCGAAGATGGAGGAACTCGGTGAGTCCCGGGCCATGGAGGTCGGCGACACCTGGGAGCTGCCGGAAGGTGCGGGGTCGATCACCTTCACCGGCTTCAGTGATTACATCAGCCTTCAGACCAACCGGGACGGCTCCCGCCCCTTCGCGCTGGGGGCCGCCGTTGTCGCGGTCGCCGGTCTGCTTCTGACCCTCTTCGTACGCCCCAGACGCGTGTGGGTGCGGGTCGAAGAAGGGGAGGACGGCCGATCCCGAGTCGTTCTGGCCGGGCTCGGCAAGACCGAGGTGGCTGCCGACAACCAAGAGTTCCACGAACTGACCACACGACTTGCCGCACGGCTCCGTGACGAGACGGACGACAACCCCGATTCCGCTCCGCCGGAGTCGATGACAACGAGGGAGTGACCGGTGACGCAGACATCCGTCGAGCCGGTGAACGAGGCGATGGCGTCGGCCAGTGAAACACTGATCATCACGATGATCGTGGTGTACGCGGCCGCCCTGTTCCTCTTCGCGATCGAGGCCGCCTATGGTCGCCGCACCAAACTCAAGGCCGGCCGGCTCATGCCGGTGGGTGCGAGCGACACGGAAAGCGGCGGCGACATCGAGGTCAGCGTCCGCACGACCGAGGCCGAGGCCGAGGCTCCCCAGAGCGTGCTGGGCAAGATCGCCCTGGGCATCACCGGGATCGGCTTTCTGCTGAGCCTTGCGCAGATCGTGACCCGTGGGTTGGCGGCCGGCCGTTGGTCCTGGGGCAACATGTTCGAGTTCGTCGTGGCGATGTGCCTG
>DXDP01000261.1 GCA_019115445.1 Candidatus Nocardiopsis merdipullorum | reverse complement strand
CCTTTGCGATCACCCCGGAGGAGTCCTCCGGCGCGGGCATCGTCGGCACGGTGCCCCAGGAGGAACGACCCACTCGCCGGGTGAGGCTCACCCCACCCCCGGAGTAGGCCATGAATCGCCTCGAAGATTTGCTCGTACACGAATACGAACGGTGTTTGACCGCAGAGTGATTCGTTGAGCGAAAGAATCCCTCTGTTCCCGGGGCTCACCGCCGATAAAGTTTCACTGCGGCAAAGGAGTGAGGATTCTGTACGTAGATCTTGCCGATGATGTCACGATGTACTATGCGGATTTGCTCCCGCAGGTCCCTGTCGACGCCGTACCGGTGCTTCTTCTGCACGGGTTCGGAACCAACTTCACGATGAATTGGCGGACCACCGGTTGGCCCCAGGTGTTCGACTCGGCGGGCCTGCGCGTCCTCGGTCCGGACCTGCGCGGACACGGAAAGAGTGGCAAGCCCACCGGTGAAGAGGCCTACCTGCCTGCGTGTTTCGTCACGGATCTACTGGCGATGCTGGACGCGCTGGAAGTGGAGAAGGTCGATGTCGTCGGCTACTCCATGGGATCCCGCCTGGCATGGGAATGGGCACTGCGGGCCCCCGAACGCCTACGCAGAGTCGTCCTTGGCGGGTTCGGTTCCGGTGACGCCTTCCACAACACCGATCTGTCCGACCCGGGTCGGGGACACACCCCCTTCGACCACGTCTTTCGTACAGTCGCCGCACTTCCCGGAAACGACGCGAAGGCATTGGCCGATTGTGCGCGAGGACAGGCCTCTCGCCCCTTTCACCTGGACCCACCGGTGACCGGACCACCTCTGATGACCATTGCGGGCGCTCAGGACGTACTGGCGACGGGAGCCGAGGAAATCGCCGAGGCGTGTAACGGACACCACGTGGAGATCCCCGCACGTGATCACACCAACGCGGTTTCCTCGCGGGTGTTCAAACAGGCGGTCCTGGACTTCCTGACCGATCCCTGAAGGCATCGTCCCCCTGAGGGCGTCCTCCCCCACACCCATGTCACCGTGTGTGATTTTTTTATTGCTGTTGGTCGTGGATTCGTTTCTGTGTCGTCGGGACACGACGGACAATACCGAGCGGCTCACCGGCCGGGTGTGTGGTGGGTAACTTCCCGACAAGAGCCCATGTCACTCTGCTCTCGCCTTCATAACAAATCAGACCGTTGGTCAAATGTACTTTCAGCCACCGGATATTGTCCGGCTGCAGAACTCAGGTGGGCTTCGCAGGAATGTAGTGGAGTCGCTGAGAGGGCAAAGGGGAGAGTTACCGAAGTGAAGCGCAGCAACGCAGCCAAGTTCGCCGCCGCCGTGGCGGCGGGCGCGCTGGCACTCACCGCCTGTGACAGCGCGGTGGAAGGCGAGAACGGTGAGGACGGGGACGCCTCCGAGGTCCGGGTCGGACTCGCCTACGACGTGGGTGGCCGCGGTGACCGCTCGTTCAACGACTCCGCCCACCGAGGCCTGGAACGGGCGGCCGAAGAACTCGGTGTGGAGGTCACCGACCTCGAACCCAACGACGGTGAGGCCGACTCCGACAAGGAGGAGCGTCTGGCCAACATGGCCAAGGAAGGCTACGACGTCGTCATCGGTGTCGGCTACGCCTACCAGGAGCCCATGGAGGCGGTCGCCCCCGAGTACCCGGACACCAACTTCGCGATCATCGACTCCGAGATCGACGAGGACGAATTCGAAAACGTCACCAGCCTGGTCTTCGCCGAGGAGGAGGCCTCCTTCCTGGCCGGTGCCGCGGCGGCACTGACCACCGAGGAGGACCACGTCGGCTTCGTCGGCGGTGTGGAAACCCCGCTGATCAACAAGTTCGAGGCCGGTTTCGTCACCGGGGTCGAGCACCTGGACGACGACATCGAGATCGAGATCGACTACCTGAGCCAGCCGCCGGACATGAACGGCTTCAGCGACCCGGCCCAGGGCCGTGAGGCCGCCCAGGCCCAGTACGACCGCGGTGCCGACGTGATCTACCACGCTGCGGGCGCCTCCGGCAACGGCATCCTCCAGGCCGCCGTCGACAACGACTTCACCTTCATCGGTGTCGACAGCGACCAGTACGAGAACGCCGACGAGGAACAACAGCCCTACGTCCTCACCTCCGCCATCAAGGAGGTGGACGTCTCCGTCTTCGAAATGATCGACTCCGTGGTCGAGGGTGAACCACAGACCGGCATCCAGCGCTTCGACCTCTCCGACGGTGGTGTGGACTACACCCAGACCAACGAAGAGGCCATCGAGCCGATCCAGGATGAACTCGACGAGCTCAAACAACAGATCATCGACGGCGAGATCGAGGTTCCGGACCAGCCGTGACCCGGCCGGGAACCTCCCGGTCCACCAATACCGCGGGCACCCCGTGGAGGGCGGTGCCACAGAGCCGGGAGCAGACCTCGGTGGTGGGGTCTGCTCCCGGCCGCCGTTTTCCACCACGACGGTGCCCGGTCCCCACACGGCGGCCCGCGTGCCGAGTCGCTGTTTTCCACGAGGAGAAGGATGAGCAGCACGCCAACGGGCGGCGAGACCGAAAAGGTCTACGCAGTTGAGCTGCGCGGGATCACCAAACGTTTTCCCGGCGTCGTGGCCAACCACGACATCGACATCAGCGTGGCTCCCGGCACCGTGCACGCCATCGTCGGCGAGAACGGCGCGGGCAAGTCCACGCTGATGAAGACCCTGTACGGCATGCACCGACCGGACGAGGGCCACATCTTCGTCCGCGGCCAAGAGGTACGTCTCCACTCGCCCTCGGAGGCCATCAAGCACGGTATCGGCATGGTGCACCAGCACTTCATGCTCGCCGACAACCTCACCGTGCTGGAGAACGTGGTCCTGGGTGCCGAACGCCGGTACGGTATCGGCCGCCGAGCCCGTGCCCACATCAGGAACCTGTCCGACCAGTACGGTCTTGGGGTCGACCCGGACCGACTCATGGAGGACCTGGGTGTGGGGGACCGCCAACGTGTGGAGATCCTCAAGGTCCTCTACCGCGGGGCCGAGACGATCATCCTCGACGAGCCCACGGCCGTCCTCGTCCCGCAGGAGGTCGACGAACTCTTCGACAACCTGCGGGAACTCAAACGCGAGGGGCTCACCGTCATCTTCATCTCGCACAAACTCGACGAGGTTCTGTCCGTGGCCGACGAGATCACCGTGATCCGCCGAGGCACCACGGTCGCCACCGCAGACCCCGCCACCACCAACGCCCGCGAACTGGCCACCCTGATGGTCGGCGGTGCTCTGCCCGTACCGGAGCTTCGCGAATCCACCGTGACCGACCACGTGGTGCTGTCCCTGGACGGGATCACCGTCCACTCCCCGGAGGGACGTCCCGTCGTCGACGACATCGGCCTTGCCATCCACCGGGGCGAGATCGTCGGCATCGCCGGGGTCGAGGGCAACGGACAGTCCGAACTCATCGAGGCGATCATGGGCATGCGCCAGGTGACCACCGGCCGCATCCACCTCGAGGGGCAGGAAATCACCGGTCGAAACACGCTGCGTATCCGCGAAGCGGGTGTGGGATACATCCCCGAGGACCGCCATCGGCACGGCATCCTGTTGGAATCCCCGCTGTGGGAGAACCGGATCCTCGGCCACCAGACGAAACCACCCAGCGTTCGTGGCCCCTGGATCGACCGCACCGGTGCGCGCACCGACTCCGAACGCATCGTCGCCGAGTACGACGTACGCACCCCCGACATCGACGTCATCGCCGACGCCCTGTCCGGCGGTAACCAACAGAAATTCATCATCGGCCGGGAGATGAGCGAGGAACCACGCTTCCTGGTCGCCGCCCATCCCACTCGAGGAGTGGACGTGGGGGCTCAGGCCGCCATCTGGGAACAGTTGCGGGAAGCGCGCGCGGCCGGGCTGGCCGTCCTGCTGATCTCCGCAGACCTTGACGAACTCATCGGCATGTCCGACACACTCCACGTCATCCTGCGCGGCCGTTTGGTCGCCCAGGCCGACCCGACCGACGTCACACCCGAACAACTCGGCTCGGCCATGACCGGTGCCGGACTCGCGGACGCGGACACGAAAACACAAGGTGACAGCGGTGTTGACGGCACCCCACGGACCGAGAGCGAGGACGGCGCATGACTGACATCGGACGCCGCACCGTTGCGGCACCGATCGTCCTCACCCTGGCTGTGGTCGTGGGTGTTGTGGCGACCGTGCTCCTGGACCTGTTCCTCCTGTGGTGGGTGGCGCTCATCATCGGGGTCGTACTCGCCTTCGCGCTCGTGGTCGTCCTCGAACCGTTCACCCCGGACGAAAGTCGCGTCGGGGCCGATGGGACCAAGGAGGAGGGCTCCCCCCTCCACAAGCTCCTGGTCGCCCCCATGGGGCTGGTGCTGTCGGTCTGTGCGGGCCTGTTGACCACATGGGTGCTGGATCTGCAACTGATCGAGTCCGTCGCCGCCGCGCTGGGCGCACTTGTGGGTTCCGGTCTGGCGTTCCTCCTGTTCCACCGCCTGTCGGCCATGCTCGCGTTGTCCTTCGGTGCCGTGATGGTGGCCGGGGTGATCGCGGTCGGTGTCACCGCCGCCGTGCTGTCCTTCAGCGGTATCGCCCCGTTCCAGACCTTCGCCAGAATGGTCGAGTTCGGTACCCGGCCCGACAGCCTGGTGCAGATCATCAACACCAGCACCACCTACTACCTGGCGGCCGTGGCCGTGGCGATCGGCTTCAAGATGGGGCTGTTCAACATCGGTGTGGACGGCCAGTACCGGCTCGCGGCCCTGCTCGCGGCGGCAGTGGGTGGCTACCTCGTCCTGCCCCCGGTGATCAGCCAGATCGTCATCATCGCCACGGCCATCGTGGTCGGCGGCGTGTGGGCCGGTATCGCCGGCTACCTCAAGGTGACGCGAGGGGTGTCGGAGGTGATCGCCACGATCATGCTCAACTCCATCGCCACCGGGATCACCGCCTACCTGTTGAGCACCGACCGTCTTGCCGTGCAGATCAGCGTCAACAACATCGCCACCCCACCCATCCCGGAATCGGCGTGGGTGCCCGGCATCCCGGCCGGGTTCCTCGGCTCGCAGGGGGAGATCTACGGCCTGGTGTTCCTGGCCGCGGCGGTCGGATTCCTCTACTGGCTGGTGCTCAACCGGACCCGGTTCGGTTTTGAGCTACGGGTCACCGGACACTCTCAGACCGTCGCCGAGGCGGGCGGCGTCGACGTCAAGAAGATGGTCTTCCTGTCCATGCTCCTGTCCGGCATGATCGCCGGACTGGTGGGGCTGCCCCAGCTGCTCGGGCACTCCCACTACTACGCACTGGACTTTCCGTCGGGCATCGGTTTCATCGGTATCGCCATCGCACTGCTGGGCCGCAACCATCCGGTCGGGATCGTCTTCGCGGCCCTGCTGTGGGCCTTCCTCGACCAGTCGGCGGGCATCCTGCCGTTCGACGACATCCCGGAGGAGATCGCGGTCATCGCTCAGGCCACCATCGTCCTCACGGTCGTGGTGGTCTACGAGGTCGTCCATCGCTGGGGGCGTCGCTACCAGCAGCAGCAGATCGGTAAGCAGCTCGGCAGGGCCATCGAGGTCGGCGGGGAGGCCAAGTGAGCCAGGAACTCAGTGTGAAGGAAACGGTGAAGACACCGTTGCGCCCCAAGGGGTGGGCGCGGTGGCGCTTCCTCACCCTGTTCGGTGCGGTGTTGGTCTCCCTGGCCGGGCTGCGCGTCATCACCGGTCAGGACATGCTCACCGACGCGGGAACGATCCGTACGACCCTGGTCTTCTCGGTGCCCATCGCCCTGGCCGCCCTCGGGGGTCTGTGGTCCGAACGCGCAGGCATCATCAACATCGGCCTCGAAGGCATGATGATCCTGGGCACCTGGTTCGGTGCCTATTTCGCCTGGAGCTACGACAGCCCGTGGATCGGTCTGCTCGCCGGTGTGGTCGCGGGCATGGCGGGCGGATTG
>DXDP01000025.1 GCA_019115445.1 Candidatus Nocardiopsis merdipullorum | reverse complement strand
GAGGCGGTCCTTCCGGGGCTGTCGGAGCAGCTACCGGTGGAACAGATCGCCGAAGCACGTGTGGGGGCGGGCCTCCTCGGTGTCCTGGGTCTGCTCTACGCGGGACTGAACGTGGTCTCGGAGCTGCGTCGGGCCTTGCACTCGATCTGGTTGAGGGACCCCGGGGAAGGGCCGGGCCTCGTACTCCGCAAGCTCGGTGACCTGTTGGTCATGCTCGGCCTGGGTGTGGCCCTGCTGGCCACGGTCTCCTTCACCGGTGTCGTGCAGACCGCCACGTCCTGGTTGTTGGCACTGGTGGGCCTGGAGGGCTCCGGTCTTGCCTTCCTGACGCTACGTGCGCTTGCACTGGTCATCGGGATCGTCGTCAACATGGGGGTCTTCCTGCTCGCCTTCGTCCTTCTGTCGGGCGGTGGTCACTCCGTGTCGAGGATGTGGCGAGGGGCGTTGCTCGGTGCTGTGGGTTTTGAGGTCCTCAAGTTCGCCGCGGCACGGTTGCTGGCGGGAACCCTGGAAAATCCGCTGTACGCCTCCTTTGCGGTGCTGGTCGGTTTGCTCGTGTGGCTCAACCTGGTGATGCGCCTGGTGATGTTCAGCGCGGCCTGGACGGCCACGTGGCTGGTGTTGCCACCCCCCTACACCGGCTCACTGCCGCTCTCGGAGGAGCGGGGGGTGGATTGGACACGACCCGTGGCGGTTCTGAGGCCTTCCGAGCGGGCTCTGGCCGAACGTCGAAGGGCCCAGCGCGTGCTCGCCGGGTTGCTTTCCCTTGTGGGGGCATTGGGGACAGCGGGTCTTGTGGCGCGATTGTTGCTCGGCCGTAGAAATACTTAGTAGTGAATCTCCCGTTTTTTGGAGATTGATCCGCATCTCTGTCCTTTTGCCCTTACCGCGGGCGGGGTACCTCTTCCGTGTCTCGGTTCGCCGAGGCGCGTCGGTGAGCCGATCGCCGTACTCGGCAAACACCCCTCGGAGGCCAGATTGGGAATCGCGTTCACACCTTCCGAGCGTGCCACGCTCGGAGTGGAGTGGGAACTCCAACTAGTGGATCGGGAGAGTCGGCATCTACGTCAGGAAGCGGAAGAACTCCTCGCCGAACTTCCCGACCTCAGTTCGGGGGACCCACCACCCCCCTTGCGCCACGAACTGATGCAATCGCAGGTCGAAGTGGTCACGGGAATCTGCGAGACGGTGGAGGAGGCCACGGCCGATCTGGTCCGCAACCTCGACAGCATGCGCCAGGTCCTCCGGCCGTGGGGGACGACCTTGGTCTGCGCCGGTACACACCCGATGGACAATTGGCGGGACCAGAAGTTGAGCCCCGGTGAGCGCTACAGCGAACTCATCGAACAGATGCAGTGGACGGCCCGCCGGATCCTCACCTGCGGTGTCCACGTGCACGTGGGCGTGCGCCATCGGGACAAGGCCATTCCGATGGTCAACGCACTGGCGAAATACCTTCCGCATTTTCTCGCCCTGAGTGCTTCCAGCCCCTTTTGGGGAGGACACGACACCGGGTTGGCCTCGGCACGGTCGATCGTCTTCGGTGCCCTGCCGACCGCCGGCCCACCGCCGAACCTTCCACACTGGGCCGCTTTCGAGGAATACCTCGAAACCCTTCTGAGGGCAGGTACCATCGCCTCTATCAAGGAAGTGTGGTGGGACGTCCGTCCGCACCCTGATTTCGGCACCATCGAGATCCGGATGTTCGACGGGATTCCCACACTGCACGAGGTGGGAATGGCCGCCGCTCTCTCTCAGAGCCTGGTGGAGCTGTTCGATCACCAACTCGACCGCGGGTACGGTCTGCCCAGCCCGCCGTCCTGGGTGGTGAAGGACAACAAGTGGCGGGCCACTCGCTACGGACTCGACGCTCACGTCATCACGGACGCACACGGGACCACAGTTCCGCTCCGGGACGACCTGTACGAGCTGGTTCGCGAACTGGGGCCGATGGCGGCCCGGCTGGGCTGCGCCGAGTACCTGGACCTGGTCACCGAGACCTTGGACAAGGGCGCCTCCTACGAAAGGCAGCGTGCGGTGGTCGCCGAAGGTGGTTCGCTCGTGGACGTCGTGGACATGTTGGCCACCGAACTCCAGGGCGACGCTCCCACCCGTGCGGAGGTCGGTGCCAAGGCGCGCCAAGCGCGGTAAGACGTGGAAGAAGAGGGGACCCCGCCGTATGCAGGGACGAGACCTGTCGGAACAGTTGACCACTTTTCTGGCACGCCAGGAACGAGAGCTCACAGGCTTTCGACGGGACCTGCACATGCACCCCGAACTCGCCTTCGCCGAACACCGCACCACCGGGAAGATCGCCGCACGGTTGCGTGCGGCCGGTCTGGACCCCAAGGAGCTGCCCGTCGGCACGGGGCTGGTCTGTGACATCGGTACCGGCCCCGGCCCGACGGTGGCACTACGTGCCGACATCGACGCGCTGCCGATCACCGACGAGAAGCAGAACGTGCCCTACTGCTCCACCGTCCCCGGGGTGGCGCACGCATGCGGGCACGACGTGCACACCACGGTGCTGCTCGCTGCGGGCCTGTTCCTTGCCCAGCAGGAGCGTGCGGGTGCCCTGCCGGGCCGGGTCCGGTTGATCTTCCAACCCGCCGAGGAGCTGCCGGGTGGGGCTGTGGAGGTCCTCGACGCCGGGGCATTGGAAGGGGTCGACCGCCTCTTCGCCCTGCACTGCGATCCGCGGACACTGGTCGGACAGATCGGTCTGCGCACCGGCGGCATCACCGCGGCCTGTGACCAACTCATGGTCCGACTGTCGGGTGCCGGTGGCCACACCGCCCGTCCGCACCTGACCTCCGACCTGGTCTACGCACTGGGCAAGGTCGTCACCGAACTTCCCGCCGCGCTGTCGCGTCTGGTCGACCCGAGGGCCGGGTTCAGCCTGGTGTGGGGGCGGGTCAGCGCGGGTTCGGCCTCCAACGTCATTCCGGACGACGCGGTGGCCGAGGGTACTGTGCGCTGCCTCGACGACGAGGCCTGGCACACCGCCCCCGACCTGGTGAAGAAGTTGGTGGATTCGGTCACCTCCGCCTATGGGGCCGAGGCCGAGGTCACCTACCGGCGGGGTGTACCGCCGACCATCAACGAGGCCACCAGTGTGGAGATCATGCGTGAGGCCGTCACCCGAGCATTGGGTCCGGAGGCCGTCGTCGCCACGCCGCAGAGCCTGGGAGGTGAGGACTTCGCCTGGTACCTGGAGCACGTCCCGGGCGCGTTGGCCCGTCTGGGTACCCACGCGCCGCACTGGGACGGGCCCATGCTCGATCTGCACCGGGGCACGTTCGACGTGGACGAGAGCGCCATAGGGGTCGGTACCCGTTTCATGGTCACCACAGCGCTCACCGCCCTCACCGACCATGGAGGTGCGACGGAGATGAGCGTGCAGATGGACACCGAGGCGCTGACCTGAGCAGAGTCGGTTCCCGGGGGGCATTCCATCGGGTTTTCGAGGACTTCCCCCCGGCGGGCGCGTAGCCGATCCTGTGGGCCGGCATCCTGAAAACATGTATCAGCCACTCACAGCCGAACAGATCCGCCGGGCGCCGAAAGTACTCCTGCACGACCACCTCGACGGGGGGCTGCGTCCCACCACGATCGTCGAACTGGCCAGGGAGAACGGTTACTCGGGACTGCCCACCCATGATCCGGAGGAACTGGGTCGATGGTTCCATGATGCTTCCTACTCCGGCTCCCTGGAGCGCTACCTGGAGACCTTCGCCCACACCACGGGGGTCATGCAGACACGGGACGCCTTGGTACGCGTGGCCGCGGAGGCCGCCGAGGACCTTGCGGCCGACGGTGTGGTCTACGCCGAGTCCCGGTATGCCCCCGAGCAGCACCTGGAGGGGGGACTCACCCTCGAAGAGGTGGTCGAAGCCGTCCAGGAAGGGCTGGAACTCGGGGAGAAACGTGCCGCGGATGCCGGGAACCGTATCCGCACGGGGCAGATCGTCACGGCGATGCGGCACGCCGCCCGTTCCTCGGAAATAGCCGAACTCGCGGTCCGGTACCGGGACGCCGGTGTGTCGGGTTTCGACATCGCGGGCGCCGAGGCGGGCAACCCGCCGACCCGACACCTGGACGCCTTCGAGTATCTGCGCCGGGAGAACTTCCACTTCACCATCCACGCGGGAGAGGCCTTCGGGCTTCCCTCCATCTGGGAGGCCCTGCAGTGGTGCGGCTGTGACCGGCTCGGTCACGGTGTCCGCATCGTCGACGACATCACCGTGGGCGAGGACGGTACCTCCGAGCTGGGCCGATTGGCCCAGTACGTGCGTGACAAGCGGGTGCCGCTGGAGATGTGTCCCAGTTCCAACGTGCAGACAGGTGCTGCGCCCTCCATCGCCGAACATCCCATCGGAATGTTGCGTGACCTGCGTTTTCGGGTCACGGTCAACACCGACAACCGGCTTCAGGGCGGAACGAGTCTGTCGGAGGAGTTCGCCAAGCTCTGTGAGGCCTTCGGCTACGACTGGGACGACCTGCAATGGTTCACCGTCAACGCGATGAAGTCGGCGTTCCTGCCCTTCGACGAGCGCCTGGCGTTGATCAACGGCATCATCAAGCCGGGCTTTGCCCAATTGAAGTGGGCGGTCGGTCGATGACGGAGGGAGAGGGCGCGCAAAGACCGGTCACCCACTACTCCACGCCGACCAGGGTCCTGGCCTGCGTGTGGATCGCGGTCGCCGTCCTCCTGCTCTTGGACGTGCTCTGGCGTGGTGAGGGCCGTAGTGCCTGGATCGCCGGGGCGGTCCTGGTGGCGAGCATCTCCCTGGTGTACCTGGTGTGGCTGCGGCCCCGCGTGGTCTCGACCGAGCGTGGTATCCGTATGGTCAACCCCTTGCGGGAGACCTTCGTGCCCTGGAGCGCGGTGCTGTGGGTGGACGTGGTCGACGTCCTGCGCGTACACACCGCTGAGAAGGTCCTGCGTTCCTGGCCACTGCGCGAGACCAAGCGCGCGAAGGTCCGGGAGAACCTGCGCCGCGAGGCGGGTCATTCGGATCTGGGGGACGAGGGCGAAGCAGCGGTGCGTCCGGTCGAGTTGGTGGCGATCGATCTGCGCCGTACTGCCGAACGGTACAAGGCCCGACCACTGAGCGGGCCGGTCAAGGAAGTGGACGAGTCCGGACCGGCGGCGATCGGTGCCGATGATCAACCGCAGAGCATGGTCCCTGTGGAGGTTCTTGTGGTGCTTGGTGCCACATGTGCTCTGCTCGTGGCTGTGTTCTTGCAGGCCTGAAGCTTGCCAACACCGTTTCGGTGGACCCGGTCCCCAGCGTGGGGATCGGGTCCATGTTTTTCGGGGAGGGGACTTGACGCTGCGCGACGAACTCTGGTTAGGTTAGGCATGCCTAAGGGAGAGGGTTTCGGGCGGGTCGATTCTGCGCGGATGGTCGGCCCACTCGAAACCACATCCTCCAAGGGCACGCGCGATTCAACAGAAGAGCGAGAAGAGACGGTGACGGCCGTCGTGAGTCCAACGGGGTCTGCGGGGACCTTGCGCGACACGTCACCAAGGGGAAAGCACCGCCTTCGGCCGGAGCCGACCTGAGCACTGTCCATCCCAAGGCCTCGGGATGTACGCTCGCCACGCCAGTGCCCGGTGGCAGGTCGAAGGTGCCCCGTCCCACGTCTTCTCCTGAGCGCGCGACAAGGCCCGACCGGCCTATCTCCTTCCGGTCGGGCCTTGTCGTCCTTGCCGTTCTTCAGGATCGTGACAGGATCTGGCTGAGCAGCTCCCCCAGTCGGTGAGCGCGCTGCGTGACGACCTCCAGAGCCCGTTCGGACTCAAAGGGTGTGAAGACGGCTCCCACCGCATCGTTGCTGACGATCGCCAGCCCCAGAACCTCCGCACCGGACTCCACGGCGGCGATGGTCTCCAGGGCGATCGAGTGCCCCACCAGGTCCGCGCCCGCCTGACGCAACACGTTGAGTTCCGAAGGGGTCTGTGTCTGCGGACCGACCGTGGCCACGTAGACGCCTTCGGCGATCGACGGATCCACCTCGTTGGTGAGTTCACGCAGCCGTGGGCTGTAGGCCTCGGAGAGGTCGAGGAAGCGAGGACCGGTCAGCGGCGAGGACGAGGTCAGGTTGATGTGATCACGCAGAAGCACCGGCTCCCCCGGGGAGATGTCGACCCGAAGGGAACCGGCCGAACCGGTCAGGACGGCGGTCCGTGCCCCTGCGGCCAGCCCCGTACGGACGGCGTGGACGGTCTGGGCGGGGGTGTGGTTCTCGTACAGGTGGATGCGCCCCAGGAACACGACCACGCGTTTGTCGCCCACCCATACGCTGCGGACCTGGCTGGTGTGGCCCTCCGCGGTCGGAGCGAAGAAACCGGTGAGTTCCGTCGCATCGAACTCGATGTCCGGGGAGCCCAGTGTCTCCGCCGCGCCGGCCCACCCGGAACCGAGCACCACCAGGGCGTCGAAGCTGTCGGCACCTGTACGTGCCAGTAGTTCGTCCGCGGCGGAGGCCGCCAATTCCTTGGCCTCGTCGGTCGTCGTGGGCAGCTGTTCGTTCTCACTCACGCCCCGAACCCTACCTGTGTGTAGTCGGTTCGTTCCGTAGCGCAACGCAGGGCCTTGAGTGGGTGGATGGGCCTTCTCGATGGTCGACAATGGAAGGAAGCGAAAAAACCAGGCAGAGCCCACCCATGCCCGAAAGTCACCCGGATCGGGTCAGGCGGGTGGGTCGCCCGCAGAGGAGTGAAGCAGCTTGACGAAGGTCGTGATCATCGGTGGAGGCCCTGGTGGCTACGAGGCGGCACTGGTCGCCGCGCAGCTCGGGGCGGATGTGACGGTGGTGGAACGCGACGGTATCGGCGGCGCCTGCGTCCTCACCGACTGCGTTCCTTCCAAGAGTCTCATAGCCACCTCCACCCGAACCACGTACGTACG
>DXDP01000260.1 GCA_019115445.1 Candidatus Nocardiopsis merdipullorum | reverse complement strand
GGGTCGACACCACTGTGACCACCCCGGACAGGGCCAGAGCGACCCATGGCATCGCCCAGGTGTCCCCGGTCAACACCGTCACCGGTTGGACCAACCAGCCCCACGGACCGCTCCAGGCGATCAAGCCGCCGACGAGTGGCCGTGGCGGAGACAACCATGCCAGAGCGGCCGCGGTCAGAAGAAGCAGCTGAACCACGGCGTGCCAGGGCCGAAGAACCCGTACGACCCGGGCCCCACGGGCGATGACCAACACACCGACGACGCCGCTCAGTACTCCGACGAGCGCCCCACCGAGTGCGACCTGCACCAGCTCGGTGAAGGACAGGCCCCCCGGCAGAAAGGGGGCGATACGGCTCAGCAGGACCACGCCGAGAGGAGCGACCAGGGCCCCGACCAGTGCTCGGAACAGCACGGACCGGAACATGGGCGGAACGAGGAAACGGGCGCGGTCGACCGGTAAGGACAACACCCAGTCGATCATCGGTTCGCTCAGCTGAAGCGGACCACGTACGAGCGCTTCCCGCGCCGAACCCCACAGCACGGCGACCAGGACGGAGACCAAGAGCAAGGCCACCACAGTGGGTCTTTGCTCTTCCTGGTGTGTGAAGTGGAAGGACGACCCCATCGCCTCGTACAGGAAGTCGAACACCGGAGGCACGGTCAGGAACGCCACGAACAAGACCATGTACCCGGTAAAGGCAATGCCGGCACGGTTGCGTCTCAGGGCCCTGAGCTGGTGCCGGCGCAGGAGGCGTAGAACCTCGGTGGTCGCCTGAGCCGTGGTACGGGAGGACACCACCCCCGGAGGACGCAGGCTCATTCGGTCCCTCGGTCACCGGTACGGCTGTGCGTGTCGAAGGCAAACACCTTGCCCGCCAGCGCGTCCACGAAGGGGCGATGATGGGTGGCCAGGAGGAGACAGGCCCCCTCCTTTTTCCTTTGCTCGAGGATCGTGACCAACCACCCCTTGGCCTCGGCGTCAAGATGCCGCTCCGGCTCGTCCAGGAGAAGGACTTCGGTGGTACGGGGAAGAAGCATCACAGCGATCGACATGAGTTGTTGCAGCCCCCTGCTGAGTTTGCCCGGGCCCATGTCGGCGTGGTGGGAGAGCCTGCACAGTGAGAGCGTTTCTTCGACACACCGGTCCGTGTCTTGACCCAGGCCATGCCCCACAGCGATGAGTTCCAGATGCTCGCGGACCGTGAGGTCGGGAAAGAACGAGGTCTCGTCGAGGGCGGAGACCCTGGCTCGAAAGTCCGGAGAAGCCTGTACCGGACGTTCACCCAATACGTGAACGGTGCCGTCGTCCAACGGTTCGGTCCCGGCGGCGGCACGAAGCATCGTCGACTTGCCGCACCCGTTCGGTCCCACGAGTGCCGCACACTCTCCGGGTGCGGCCATCAGGTCGACCGGGCCGATCACGTGCTGGGGGTCGTAGCGGCGAACGGCCCCCTGGAAACGGACCGACGCATCCGCTCGATCAGTCACTCGATCCTCCCAGAAGACATGTTCAACAGTGGGTCCCAGCGGTCGGGGAGAGGGCAGGCACGCCCACGATACGGGTCCGTGGAACTTTGTCGGGGTCGGCGGCACTCTCCTTCCAACCCTGTCAAGGGCGTACCGGTTCCGCCGGGTGGGCCCGCTCAAGGACACCCCGGATCGGACAAGAGGTGTTGGACGAACAAACGTGCTGGGACCCACCCGCTGACCAGGCCAAAGATTGATCTTGCGGGCGTGTTCGGCGGGGCCTGCCCGGGCATGGCCGAGGGTGCATCTGGTGCGCCGCAGGAGGTTTTCGATGAAAAAACTCATTGATCTGAACGCCGACGCGGGGGAAAGCTTCGGCAGGTGGCGGCTGGGCCACGACGAGAAACTACTGCCCCTGGTCTCGTCGGTGAACGTGGCCTGTGGCTGGCATGCCGGGGACCCAGCCACGATGCGCAGATCGGTCGCGTTGGCACAATCCGGAAAAACAGCGCTGGGCGCCCACCCGGGACTGCCCGACCTCACCGGGTTCGGGCGTCGGGCGATGGCACTGTCACCCCAAGAGGCCGCCGACGCATGCATGTACCAGTACGGGGCGCTACGAGCCTTCGCCGAGGGCGCAAGGGTCACCATCCAACACGTGAAGGCCCACGGTGCGCTGTACGGCCTGACCCTGCGCGACCCCGACGTGGCCAACGCGATCGCCGACGCCGTCCACGAACGCGAAATGATCACGGTGCTGTTGGCCGGACCCACGGCCGATCAAGTGGCGGCCCGCGGGGTGAGGGTGGCCCGTGAAGCATTTGCCGACCTGGAGTACCACGACGACGGCACCATCATCATCGAACCCGACCCGCAACCCAAGGACCCCCAGGTGTGCGCCGACAAGGCCCTGGGCATCCTCCGGGGTTCGGTGACCTCCACAACCGGCAAGAAGATCGCCGTGGACGCCGACACGATCTGTATCCACGGGGACCGCCCCAACGGGGTCGACGTGGCCGAGGCGATCACGCGGGCCTTCGCCGAGGAGGGGGTACGCATGGCCCCCATGGCCGAAGTGCTCGCCGCCAGAGGGGCCTGACCCGGCAAGGGCAAGGAAAGGACCGGAGCACGAGGACGGCGGGAAACACCACCTGTAGTCCCCGGACAAGAGGTTGAGGCGGCGGCCGCCTCGGCGGGCCTGAGGTGCCACTCGAAGCCGCGCCCACCATGCCCCACGTGGGTGGTGGATGTTTCCCCCACGGCGCGTACGGTTTTCCGTATGGACACGCAACGAACCGGCATCAGGACCATTGTCCCGCTCGTACTCGGAACGTTCCTGCTCACCGGGTGTGGCGGTGAGGATCCGGCCGTGTCGGACGGCCCTCCCACAGCCGGCGAGAGCCCCGACGACCAGTGCTACATCCGTCTGTTCGACGGCGACGACCTCGATGAGGCGGACGACCATTTCATGCTCACCGAAGCGGGTGAGTACAGCGACCTGGACGACCTTCCCGGCGCGAACCAGGGGTGGACCGACGAGGCCGACAGCGCGGACGTCGGTGAGGAGGCGACCGTGGAGATCTGGTCGGAGACGGACTTCACGGGTGAATCGACCACCCTCTCCCCGGGTACGGAACACCCCGGTCTGGACCCTGAACCGTCTTCGTGGAAAATGACCTGCTGACCCGGGCTCGGCCGACCACAATGGTCCTTATCAGGAAACCGGACCGATCCCGTAGGCACCACGAAGACGTTCAGGTGTCGAAGTCTTGCACCCGGTACTGCATGACCCGGTAGGGCCAGTCCTCCTCGGTGTTCCACTGGCTGACGGTCAGGTGTAGATCGCTCAATGTGGAACCGGGGACGATGTAGCCGCCGTAGAGCTGTGCCACGTGGGAATCGTCCTCCTCGCCCCATCGTCCGCCGTGGACCAGGGTACGACGGTGGGCGGCGTACAGGTCCGAGGTGGGGGTGTCCATGATGATCCCGTCGATCCGGTAGTCGCCGGCGTTGAACCAGGTCAGAACCCATTTGCCGTCGATCGGTCGTAGACACATCTCACCGAAGGCACCCTCCAGGATCGGAGTGGGCGGGTTGCCCCAGGCCCAAACCCCGTCCCGGTGGCCCCACGGTTCGTAGGCGGTCGGGTCGGCGATGGCCTCTGCCGGGACCCGGTGCAAAATGATGGGCCTGCTGCGGTCGAAGGAGGTGGAACAGACGTACACGTAACCGTCGTCCCCCGCGGCCCAGGTCAGCAGCTGGAACAGCCCCTGGTGCAGGTCGGGTGCGAACTCCGCCCCGGTGTGGACCCAGGTGGCGCCGGAGTCGTCGGAACGCCAGATCTCGGTCCAGACCACGTTGCCCAGACCGTTGTTGACCATGGCGTGCAGGTACATGCTGTCGCCGAGGGTGATGACGTCGGAGGGCAACACGGTGGTGAAGACCGGGTTGTCGTGCTCATAGTCCCACAGCTGTTGAGCGGCTTCACCGCCCACAGCGCCGGACCACTGCACCCCGGACCCGAGGTCGGTGGTGGTGGAGTGGAGGGCGGTGGGTGAGCGCCACCAGCCGCCGCCGACCCGGGCCTGTTCGAAACTGTCACCGAAGACGAAGAGCATCCGCCCGTCGGGGGTGCGGGTCGGGATTCCCAGGTCGGTGGCCTCCATCCGAAAGCGCGTGGTCAGGCCGGGGCCGGTCAGGTCTGCGACCTTGGTGGTCCGAACGTCTCGTGGTCGTAGGGGGTCTGCCCCGGCGGGTGGCGCCGTGCCGAGGAGGAGACCGGAACCGAGGAAGGTCCCGGCCGAGGCGCGCAGGAACGTGGATCGGTTCATCTTGGGGGTGGCCGCGTTCTGGGGGATCGAGTCACCGCGGTTGTTCAATGTTGCTCCCACGTGTCAATTGTGGGTATCAGCATCGACAACCCGATGCGGTGGTGTCAATCACATCAAAAGGTTTTTCTGTGGAACGGGGGCGGGACAGGAAGAAGGAGCGCGTGGCCGGCACGGGGCGTGCCGTTCTGTGATGGCCGTCCGGAAAAACTGGGGCCGGTCATCACCGCGCCGCGTTCACGAAGAACCGTGAGAACGGTCAGAGGCGAGGACCGTGAACAACCACAGGTCTTGGGCGAACGAACGTGTTGGGACCCACCCGTTGACCAGTACAAAGATTGATCCTACGGGCGTGTTCGGCCGGGTGGGGCCGGGCATGGCCGAGGGTGCACGTGGTGCGCCGCAGGAGGTTTCCGATGCAGACACTCATTGCGGTCTGAACGTCGATGCGGGGAAGGCCGGGGCCTGACCCGGCAGGGGCAAGGAAAGGACCGGAGCCGACGGGGACGCCCGAACCTGCTCGTCCCGAGGGGGAAACATGATCGCCTACCAGGAACTCGTGGAGCACGTGGTCCGCGAAGGCAACGCCACCGACAACGAGGAAGCACGCCGGGCACTGCAGGCCACGGCCGATGTGCTGGGCCGACACACCGACCTGAACACCCGCGAGCAGCTACGCGAGCTACTGCCCGCGGCACTGCATGACCACATCCCCAAGCAGCCGGGAGCCCCCGCCCAAGAAAGCTCGGGCCCCCTGTCGGAGGAGGTCGCCGAACAGATCGGCTGTCCCGAGGAACGGGGGGTACGTCTGGTGGGGGCCGTGCTTTCCGGTATCCGTCTGGAAGAGCCCGAACTCGCCGACGAGCTCGCTTCCCAACTCCCCGACGAACTCGCCCAGTGGGCCCGGGACCCGGAAGGTGCACGTGGCCGCGCAGACACCGGACAGTCGGGCACACCGAGCCGCCTGGATCGGGCCGGCCTGGAGAGGGTCAGGCAACGGCTCCCCGACTGGCAGGGCGACACCGAAGGCCTGACCAGAGCCGTGGACCTACCCGCCGATCGGCTCACCCCACTGTTGAACCAGGCCGAAAAGTCCGCGCATCAGTTGGGCCACTCCTTCGAACACCACACCACCGACACCGGGATCGTCTTCACCGTGCGGACCGCCTCGGTGGGTGCGGTGACCACCCGAGACATCGAGATGGCCGAACGTATCGACCAGGCCGTGGCCAAGATCGGCTCGGGAGGCTGAGGTTCCTGACCCACCCACCCCGAAGTGGCCGAATGTGAACAACAGGGTGGGCCCACCCGGCAGGGTGGAAGGCCGCTTCTCCCAAAACATGGAGACACCCGAAACCCGCGGTGTT
>DXDP01000259.1 GCA_019115445.1 Candidatus Nocardiopsis merdipullorum | reverse complement strand
GAGCACGAAAGGCGAGCCTGACCATGATGCTGGAATTTCGTAAGTCCTCTTACTCCTCCAGTGGGGACAACTGCGTAGAGGTCGCTCCCATCCTCACCTTCCGCAAGTCCTCCTACTCCACCGGCGGCGAGAACTGCGTGGAGGTCGCCGACCTGCCCACCACCGCCCGGCCGGAACCCCTCTCGCTCACGAGAGAGAGGAAGCCACGAGACGCCGGAGCGCGGCCTGGGCAGGTGGTCCCCAGGTGACCTTGCCGCCGGGACACCCATGGACGCCGGCATCGCCGATGAGGACGCAGGTCAGGGCACGCAGCAACGCCCAGCCACGAGCACGACGCCGAGTCGGGTCGTCCGCAGCCGGACGGTAGGTCTCATAGAAGCGATCTGCGGTGTCGTCCGGCAGGAGCGTCCAGGAGGCGGCGAGGTCGCAGGCCGGGTCGCCCGCGCAGAGGTCACCGAAGTCGATGACGCCACAAAAAGTACCGTGCGACGTGAGGACGTTGGCCGGATGCAAGTCACCGTGGAGCCACACCGCCGGCCCCGCCCAATCCGGTGCCGCGACGGCATCTTGCCAGACGGCGCGAACAGCGTCCGGGTCGTGGATCAGCCCCAGCTCGGTGGCAGAGGTGAACATCGCGGTGAACTGCTCGACGTAGTTGATCAGCGGCCCACCACGATCACGCCCGACGGGCGCCGTGCCCGGGGCGGGCCGGTGAAGAGCCGCCAAAAAGGCGGCCAGGTCGTCGGCCGCCTCCGCAGCATTTGTGGCGGGAGCAAGATCGGCGGGTGTGCCCGGCAGCCAGGTGGTGACGATCCAGGGTCGTGGAAAGCGCTCAGAGGGTTCCCCCAGGCGGAACGGGACCGGAACCCGCAGAGGAAGACGTGGGGCAAGGACGGGCAGCCAGGTGTGTTCCTTGCGCAGCAGCGCGCCCGCGAACTGTGTTGCCCAGGGCAGCCGGACAGCGAAGTGATCGCCGAGCCGCCACAGCTGGTTGTCCCAACCTCGGGCTCCGAGACGCAAAGGGTACTCCGCCAGGTCCGGGTGCTGGTCGAGCAGTAGTTCGCGGATCAATTCCGCAGTGATGTCGTTCTCTGGGCTCCTCATCGCGATCAACAATATTCGTTGGGCGCAGGGCCTTCTTCCGTCGTAATGTGGCGCGCATTCGTACAGGACTGAGAGAGCAGCAGAGAGGTGAGGTTGATGACCGTGTTCAAGAAGGCCACTGTCAACAGTGCCCGGGTCTGCCTCATGTCCTGGACCGTGGACCGACCTCTTGCCCTTTCCCGCCCCGCTGGAGCGTGAGCTCACGGGACACTTCACGAACACGACTTCGAAACGGATCACCCATGTCTTGTCCATGGAAAACACGCGCCGAAACCGGTGCCG
The DNA here is from genome assembly GCA_019115445.1 of Candidatus Nocardiopsis merdipullorum. Taxonomy (GTDB): domain Bacteria; phylum Actinomycetota; class Actinomycetes; order Streptosporangiales; family Streptosporangiaceae; genus Nocardiopsis; species Nocardiopsis merdipullorum. Next base: position 7,295 of record DXDP01000259.1, on the reverse strand, counting down.
ACCTCGGCATAGTCCGCGACATCAACCTCGCAGCCTTCGACACCACTCACGAGGCCGACCTCGTCGAGGCGCTGCGTCACGATGAGTCCTGGATCGACGGATTGTCCCAACTGACCGTGACCGAGGACGGCACGCCCGTGGGACACGCCCTGCTGACCCGATGCCATATCGGCATCACGCCGGCCCTGTGCCTGGGCCCGTGCGCGGTGTTGCCCACCCATCAACGCAGCGGTGCCGGTGCGGCGGCCATTCGCGCCGCCCTGGACCGGGCCAGGGATCAGGGGGAACGCTACGTCACCGTGCTGGGTCACGCCGCGTACTACCCGAGGTTCGGTTTCACCCGCGCCTCCACCCATGGCATCGGCCTGGACATCGATGTTCCCGACGAGGCGCTGATGGCCCTGTCCTTGGACGGGTCGACCCTGCCCAGCGGCACGATACACTATGCGGCACCTTTTGGTGTCTGAACCCGGGGCTTGGGGGCGTGAGTGGCCCCCGCACACCTTGCTCCGGCGGTCATTGAATGGCGCACATCGACGTGGCCGAGGAACCCGAGGTTTTCCACTGAGCATGCTGATGTGATCGGGACCTGAACACCCACGACCCCGATGGCCACCCCTTCGACGTGACGGCCTTCCTCGCCCGCTGCCTGCAAGTCGTCGCCGAGCTGCCACAGTTGGTTGTCACCGCTTCGGGCACTGTGCACGGGCTCCTTCTTCCTGGGCTTTGCTCGTTGGGTTATTTTCTCGCTGTATTGTCCAGTCCTCTAGTACTCTTTTCGTCGAGACCCTCGACACAGGAGCTTCTTTGCGCGAAATCATTTACCTGTCAAAGCGCAAGTTGGACAACTTCATGGAACCCAAGAAGATGATCTCGAGTCTGCGGAGATTGAAGCGGGTGGAGACCTCTGCGGCGCAGCTGGCGGAGTTCTCTCTGGAGGCGCATCCCCCTTCCAAGGATGAAGAAAAAGATGCTTATGTGAAAAAGCTGGAGCGCGTAATAAGGAAAATAAAACCCAAGTCCGTGGATGAGGTGAATATTTCGCCTGGGGATTGGGTTGCTTTTGATTCTCGCATGGTTCATGCAGAACTCAGTGGAAGCCACATGAGAGGGGTTGTGTTTCTCAGCGGCAGCGGCCTTGAGCGTGAAGGAAGGCGGTCGAGGCTTTTTCTTCACGGATCCTCTGAGCACTACCTCCTTGCGAGTCCGGCCAGAGCAGACATCGATGAGGAGGTCACAGAGACTCGATTCAGCTTATCTGCTGAGTACAGCTCCGGTGGGGTTTCCTTCAGAGCTCTTGTGCACAACGTTGACCAGGTGGTGCACGCGCTGGAAGGAGAGGAAAATTTCTCCAGTGGTTCACCGCAGAAAACTGAAAAGCCGGAGAGTTTCACACTGGGATCGATGAAGCTTCTGGCCGCGCTGGACAAGCACTTGGACTCGAGTTATTTCAGTGAAAGAGTCTCGGGGTTGGCGAGACTGACATGTGAGCCCATGCAAATCTCCTCTGATTCAGAAGAGGAAGAGCAAGAGCGAGGACGATTGCTGGTGGGTACCCCGCTCTACGTCGAATATTCGCGTTAGCCGCGATCTTTCACGAGACCTTGTGGTGGCTCATCGGGGCCTGTGCGGTCCTTGTTCGCCACTTGTACCATGCCCCCGGGTGGTGGTCGTTGACACCTGTGCCTGAAAACGTTCGAAGTTCTTGTAGTTCATCGTGCGTGGTCGTACCGAGGTCCCTCAAGGCTTGTGAGTTGCTCATCGACCACGGGGCAACTCAGGAACCGGTGTTGAGCAGCCAGATCGACAGGTTCAGCGCGGTGGCAAAAAGTGTCCAGACCAGGTAGGGCAACAGCAGGATCGCGGCCGAGTGTGAGAGCCGCCAGAACAGCGCGATGACCGCCCCAAGGACCAGCACCAACAGGCAGATCTCGACAAAGGCCGCTCCACGCAGCCCTACAGCGAAGAACAACACAGGCCAGCAGGCATTCAGCGCGAGTTGGACGAAGAACAGGGAAAGTGCCGGGCGAGCACCGTTCCACCCGTGCCGGTACCAGACCAACCACCCCGACACCGCCGTCAGTACATACAGGGCCGTCCACACCGGGCTGAACAGCCACGGTGGTGGTGCCCAGTGGGGAGTGTTCAGTTGGGAGTACTCGTTTCCACTGGTTGCGGCTCCGAGCCCGCCGACAAGAGCGGTCAAGGCGACCGCGCCCCCGATGATGAGCAGACCCACCAAAGGTGATCCCCTCGTTTTTGCTGCACCTGCCACTCTCGTGCTTCCCATGGTCATGGAGGTGCCCGGCCCCGTGGAGAACCATACGCAAAAACATCAATACTGTCGGTGATTGTCCTTCAGGTGGGGAAGGGAGACGAGGTCGGTGCCTCGGTCCCCCCGCCCCTCAGGTCGCCAGAGACGAACTTCCAGGGAGAAAGGAAAGACACGTGCCCGTCCCGGACCCGAACCAACTCCATCCCACCACCAGGTCGGACCTGACCAACGTGGTCTTCTTGAAGGCCCAAGTGAGCTCCGAACTCATCGAGGTCGGCGACTACACCTATTACGACGACCAAGGCAGCGGTGTCCCTTTCGAGGAGGCATGCGTGCTGTACAACTACGGCCCACAGCGCCTGGTGATCGGCAGTTACAGTGCCATCGCCCCGGAGACGACCATCCTGATGCCGGCCGGGAACCATCCGACCATCGGCCCGTCCACGTACCCGTTCACCATGTTCGGGGGGCAATGGGCCGAACACACGATGGAGACCTACCTGTCGATCCCGCCTTTGCCCAACACCCACATCGGCAACGATGTGTGGATCGGTCGCGGTGCCACGATCATGCCGGGGGTGAGTATCGGTGATGGGGCGATCGTGTCCGCACGCAGTGTCATCACCAAGGACGTGGCACCTTACTGCCTGGTGGCGGGCAATCCGGCCCGGTACATCCGCTCACGCTTTTCCGAGGAGGAGATCGCCCTTTTGTTGGAAGCACGCTGGTGGGACTGGCCGGTGGAGGCCATCACCGAACACGCGGCCCTTCTCATGGGCGGCTCCCCCAGCGAAGTTGCCGAGGTGGCGCGCACCTTGCGCTGAGTGGACCGAGAACCCTGGAACCGGACCATCAGGGCTCGCCTGTGTGATCGACGCTCAGTTGACGGTGGTCGTCCTGGAGTGCTTCGACCAGAGCCCGCACAGCCGGAGGGAACGTGGTGCCGCGAGTCATCAGGACAAAGGTCGTCTCGGGAAGATCGGGCAACCCGTGGTCAGCGGCCACGAGCCCGTCCGGGATGAGTGAGCGGGCGAACGGCATCACCCCGAGTCCGGCCAGTGCCGCTGCGCGAAGCCCACTGAGGCTTCCCGAGGTGCACACCACCCGGGGTGCACGGCCGGCGGACATCAACGCATCCAATGCCGCGTCCCGTGTGAGGCTCGGTCGGGGGTAGAGCACCAACGGAACCGGTTGATCCTCTTCGATCTCCACGTCGGGCGCCGACACCCACACCAAGGGGTCGCGAAACAGTGTTCGTGGTCGGAAGGCGTCCACACCCGTGGTGGCGTTCAAACGCATGGCCAGTACGGCGTCGAGTTCTCCGGCCCGCAGCCTGCGGTGCAGCATCACGCTCAGTTCCACCGTGAACTCCAGGTCGATCTGCGGGTGGCGGTCCCGGAAGCGGCGGAGGAAGTCCGGCAGATGGGTCAGGGCGAAGTCCTCGGAAACGCCGAAGCGTACACGCCCGCGTGGTTGGGAGGTGCTGACCACGCCGATGGCCTCGTCGTTCAGGTCGAGCATGCGTTGGGCGTATCCCAGGAAGGCCTCGCCGGCAGCGGTCAGACGCACAGTGTGGGTGTCGCGGTCCAGCAAGGTCTGCCCGATCGTGTTTTCCAGGCGCCGTACGTGTTGGCTCACTGCGGACTGGCTCAGGCCCAGTCGTCGAGCCGTCCCGGAGAAGCTGAGTTGTCCCGACACCGTGACGAAGGTGCGTATCTGTACCAGGTCGAGCTCGTTCCGCATGCTCATCACGATAAGTGAATACAGTCAGTACGGTAACCCTGTTTACGAATGAGCGCGCCACCGGCAGAGTGAAGGGATGCTCTCCCGTCTACGTGGGTTTGTGGACCCGTTCCTGCTCTTGCTGATCCTTCTTCCCGTCGTGGCGACGCTGATACCGGCTCGCGGGGTGGCGGCACAGGCACTGGACCACATCACCGTCGTGGCGATCTGCCTGCTGTTCTTCCTCCACGGGGCCAAACTCTCCCCCACCGAGACTCGCCGTGGATTCTCCCGATGGGGTTTCCAACTGCTCCTGCTCGGCTGTACGTTTTTGATGTTTCCCCTTTTGGGGCTGGCGATCGTGGCACTGCCGTCCTGGGTGCTGAGTCCGGTGATGGCAACAGGGTTCCTCTTCTTGTGCATCCTGCCGTCGACCGTGCAGTCCTCGATCGCGTTCACCTCGATCGCTCGCGGAAACGTGGCCCTTGCAGTCAGCTCGGCGTCCATCTCCAACGTGCTCGGGGTGGTTCTCACCCCTTTGCTGGCCGCATTCCTGCTGGGGTCGACCGTGGAGATCACCCCCGAGTCGCTGCTGGGGATCTTCGGGCAACTCGTGGTGCCCTTCGTGGCCGGCCAGGTTCTGCACAAACGGGTCGGACCGTGGCTGAAGGAACATCACCGGATCGTGTCGGTCGTCGATCAGGGCTCGGTGCTGCTGGTGGTCTATGCGGCTTTCAGCATCGGGGTGACCCAGGGGCTCTGGCAGATCGTCCCGCCCGCACAGTTGCTCATCGTCATCGCGGTTTCGTGCGTGCTCCTGGCCATCGTGCTCCTCCTGTTCATCGGCCTGGGCAATCTGGTCGGCCTGAACCGGGCCGACCGCATCGTCCTGATGTTTTGCGGATCGAAGAAGAGCCAGGTGAGCGGACTTCCCATGGCCATCCTGCTGTTCCCCTCGGAACAGGTGGGGATGTATGTACTTCCGTTGATGATTTTCCACTTGATCCAGCTGCTGGTCTGTGCGGTGATCGCCCGCAAGTCCGCCCTCAGCGCCCCCGACGAGGAGCACGTCCAGGTGCAATGAAGGGACGGCGAAGCTCCCCCGCTGTTGCCGAGCAGGCCGCCTCTTCGAAAACGGCCAAAAAATTTCTCCCGAGGGTGTCGAGAACCAGCGTGTGGTTCCGTCCCTGAAGTGAACACGGCCACAATGGGCCTACCACACCAAGGAGAACACGATGGCCAAGTACCTTCTGCTCAAGCACTACCGGGGTGCGCCCGCATCGGTCAACGACGTACCGATGGAGCAGTGGACACCGGAGGAGATCACGGCCCATGTGCAGTACATGCAGGACTTCGCCGACCGGCTCGAAGGCACCGGCGAATTCGTCGACAGCCAAGCACTCTCCCCGGAAGGCACGTTCGTCCGTCACGACGGCCAGGGACGGCCACCGGTCACCGACGGCCCGTTCGCAGAGACCAAGGACCTGATCGCCGGCTGGATGGTGATCGACGTCGAAAGCTACGAGCGGGCCCTTGAGCTGGCCGGTGAGCTGTCCGCGGCACCGGGCGCAGGAGGAAAGCCGATCCACGAATGGCTCGAGGTGCGTCCTTTCATGTCTGCGTCCCCGACCGTCACGGAGTGACGCACGGTGGACGAAGCTCTGCTGCGTGAGCTCACCCCCACGGTGATCGGTGTCCTGGTCCGTCGCGGAGTCGACTTCGCGACGGCCGAGGACGCCGTGCAGGACGCTCTGGTCGAGGCCGTGCGCGTGTGGCCCCACGACCCGCCGCACAACCCCCAGGGTTGGTTGGTGACCGTGGCCTGGCGTAAGTTCCTCGACACCGTACGCGCCGACACTTTCCGTCAACAGCGTGAGGTACGCGTCGAAAACGAACCTGCCCCAGGCCCGGGTGAAGCGGTGGACGACACCCTCCAGATGTACTTTTTGTGCGCACACCCGTCCTTGACCCCGGCCTCGGCCGCCGCACTCACACTGCGTGCGGTCGGCGGATTGACCACACGCCAGATCGCACAGGCCTACCTCGTGCCGGAGGCGACCATGGCCCAACGCATCAGCCGGGCCAAGCGAACGATCTCGGGGGTCCGTTTCGACAGACCCGGTGATATCTCCACCGTGTTACGCGTGCTCTACCTGGTCTTCAACGAGGGCTACTCCGGGGACATCGACCTTGCCTCCGAGGCGATCCGACTCACCCGCCAACTGGCGGGCAGGACCAACCACGAGGAGGTCTTGGGTCTGCTCGCACTCATGCTGCTCCACCATGCACGGCGCCCGGCACGGACCGATTCCAACGGCAGACTCGTGCCCCTTGCCGAACAAAACCGCAGGCTGTGGGACACCCATATGATCGCCGAGGGTGTTGGGGTGCTCCAAAGGGCCCTTGCCCGCGATCGTCTGGGTGAGTTCCAGGCCCAGGCCGCCGTCGCCGCGCTGCACGCCGATGCCCGCACGGCCGAGGAGACCGACTGGGTACAGATCGTCGAGTGGTACGACGAACTGGTGCAGATCACCGACAGCCCGGTGGCCCGTCTCAATCGGACCGTCGCCGTCTGTCAGACCGATGGCCCGCGAGCAGGTTTGGCTGCTCTGGCGGAGCTGGACCCTTGCCTGCCCCGCCACACCGCTGTCGCGGCGTACCTGCACGAGTGCGACGGTGACCTGGTCACTGCATCACGGCTCTACGCCGAGGCCGCCCGGTCAGCGCCCAACCTTTCCGAACGTGACCACCTCACCCGGCAGGCCGCACGGATCAACACGCGCTTGCGTGGCTGAGTGCTCGCTCACAAGAGGTCGGGCAGCCCCAGGGCTCCGCATGGCCTCTTGTTTTACCTGTTCCTGGGATTTCGTGCCGCAGGGATCGGGTGGCCGAGTACCCGTTCGAAGTCTTACCCACAAGCACAGAGCAGGAGAGTGCCATGGCCACCCCGAACCCGATCGATCTGCAAAAGGCACTCAAGGGAGCCGACTACCCCGCCGCCCGGGAAGATCTGATATCGCCGGCCAAGGACAACGGTGCCGACGACACCCTGGTCGAGAAGATCTCCCACGTGACCACGGACCGGTTCGATGGACCGGATGACGTACAAAAGGCTGTTTTCGGCAACGAGTAGTACGTACGCTCGCACGGAGCGGGCGCCGACCGGTGTTGGGGCCCGGTACCTGTGCCCACTCCTTGCTCCCACCCTGGTGGCTGCCGCCGGTGAAGGAGGGATACCGGCACGAACGCGGCGAGGGCACCGACCACCCATGGGAGGCCCGCGCTTTGTGGTACCACC
>DXDP01000258.1 GCA_019115445.1 Candidatus Nocardiopsis merdipullorum | reverse complement strand
CACCGCTCACCCCACCGAGGCCCGCCGACGAGCGGTGTCCACCTCCATTTTGCGCATCAGTGCCCAGCTCGACGCCTGGCACGCCTCCCACGAGGGCAGCAGCGCCGCCGCTGAGGCCCACCGGCGGCTGTTGGAGGAGATCGACCTGCTCTGGCGCACCTCCCAACTGCGCTACACCAAGCTCGACCCGCTCGACGAGGTACGCACCGCGCTCGCCGCCTTCGACGAGACGATCTTCTCCGTCCTACCGCTGGTGTACCGGGACCTCGACGCAGCGATCGACCCCGAGGGCACCGGCGTACGCCCGCCTCGGGCCCTGCCCTTCGTGCGGTACGGCAGCTGGATCGGTGGTGACCGCGACGGCAACCCGTTCGTCACCCACGAGGTCACACGAGAAGCCATGACCATCCAGTCCGAGCACGTGCTGCGCGGACTGGAGAGCAAGTGCGGCAGTGTGGCGCGCACACTGACCGCCTACTCCAACCTCACACCCGCAAGTCGTGAACTGCTCGCCGCGATCGCAGCGGCCAAGGCCGGTCAGCCCACGCTCATGGCCGAGATCGGCAAGCGTTCACCCAACGAGCCCCACCGACAACTGCTGCTCCTGGCCACGGCCCGGCTCCGCGCCACCCGTGAACGCGATGCCGACCTGGCCTACCCCGACGCGGAAACCTTCCTCGCCGACCTGAGGATCGTGCAGCAATCCCTGGCCTCGGCCGGCGCGGTCCGACAGGCCTACGGTGAACTCCAACACCTGGTCTGGCAGGCCGAGACCTTCGGCTTCCACCTCGCCGAACTGGAGATTCGCCAGCACAGCGAGGTACACGCCGCAGCACTGGAGGAACTGCGTTCGGGGGCCCGACCTTCCGAACGCACCGAAGAGGTCCTGGCGACCCTGCGGGTCATCTCCTGGATCCAGGAGCGCTTCGGCGTGGACGCCTGCCACCGGTACATCGTCAGCTTCACCCGCTCGGCCCAGGACATCGCCGCCGTCCACGAGCTGGTCACCCACGCCTTGCCCGAGGGCAGAAGGCCCGTCCTCGACGTCATCCCGCTGTTCGAGACCGGTGCCGACCTGGAGGCCTCGTCCCACGTCCTGGCCGGGATGCTGAAGTTGCCACAGGTACAGCAGCGTCTCGACGACAGTGGACGCAGGCTGGAGGTCATGCTGGGATACAGCGACTCGGCCAAGGACGTCGGTCCGGTCAGCGCCACCCTACGCCTGTACGACGCCCAGGCCCGTTTGTCGGAGTGGGCACGCGAGCACGACGTGCGCCTCACCCTTTTCCACGGTCGCGGGGGATCCCTGGGGCGAGGCGGTGGTCCCGCCAGCCGTGCTCTGCTCGCCCAGGCCCCGGGTTCGGTGAGTGGGCGGTTCAAGGTCACCGAGCAGGGCGAGGTGATCTTCGCCCGTTACGGTCAGCCGGCCATCGCCCGCCGTCACATCGAGCAGGTCGGCCACGCCGTCCTCATGACCTCCACCGACAGCGTGCAGGAGCGTGAGCGTTCCGCGGCGGAGCGTTATCGCCCCTACGCCGACACCATCGCCGCTGCCGCACAGAAGACCTATCTCGACCTCATCGGCACCGAGGACTTCGCGGTGTGGTTCTCCCGGGTGAGCCCGCTGGAGGAGCTGGGAGAGTTGCGCCTGGGATCGCGGCCTTCACGCCGTGGCGCTGCGAAGGGGCTCGATGACCTGCGTGCCATTCCCTGGGTCTTCGCGTGGACCCAGACCCGGGTCAACCTGCCCGGTTGGTACGGCCTCGGTACCGGGCTGGCGGCGGTGGAGGACCTTTCGGTGTTGGAACGCGCCTACCAGGAATGGCCGATGTTCGCCTCCTTGCTGGACAACGCGGAGATGAGTCTTGCCAAGACCGACCGCACCATCGCCGAACGCTATCTCGCTCTGGGCGGGCGTCCCGAGCTGACCGCGCGAGTCCTGGAGGAGTACGACCTGACCCGTCGCCTGGTGCTGCGGGTGACCGGGCACAGTCGCCTGCTGGAGAACAGGACGGTGCTGTCCCGGGCGGTGGACCTGCGCAACCCCTACGTGGACGCGCTCTCCCACCTGCAGCTGCGTGCTCTGGAGGCACTGCGCGGAGAAGAGGCCGACTCCCTGTCCGAACAGGATCAGCAGCACCTCGAACGGTTGCTGTTGCTGTCGGTCAACGGTGTGGCCGCCGGGCTCCAGAACACCGGCTGAGGTTTCCGACCCGGCAGGGGCCCCACGCTCGAGGTCGGAGGTGGGGCCTTGCCGCCCCGTGTCGGACGGGGCCTGCGGTTCTTCCGGGCACAAGGGTTTCCCTCAGCGCTTCCGATGCTGCTGTAATGGGTCCATGGTCACCGAGGACAAGCCCGTTCCACGCCCGTTGCTCGATGTGGCGGCCCTGGAATCCGCATTGGTTCGGCCCGGCGGCATGTGGAGTCGGATCGAGGTGGTGCCGGAGGTGGGGTCCACCAACACCGAACTCGTCGTCCGTGCCCAGCAGGGTGCCCCCCACGGCACCGTGCTCGTGACCGAACACCAGACCGCCGGACGGGGCAGACTCGGCCGTGGGTTCAGCACGCCCCCGCGTGCTGCGCTGACCTTCTCCCTCCTGGTACGTCCGAACGTGCCGACCGAGCGGTTGAGCTGGCTCTCCGGCCTCATGGGTGTGGCCGCAGTCGGGGCGGTACGCCGGATCAGCGGTGCCAAGGTGGTTCTGAAATGGCCCAACGACCTCCTGGTGCCCGCGGAACTGCGCACTGGGACGAACCACGTCGACGGCAAGGTCGCGGGGATCCTGGCAGAGGTCGATCTCAGCTCCGAGGAGGGACCGGGGGCCATCGTCGGTATGGGCGTCAACGTGTCCCAGAACCGGCTCGAGCTGCCCGTGGACAGCGCGACCTCGCTTCTGGAGGAAGGCGCCGACGTGGACCGCGAGGCCCTGTTGGCCGCTGTGCTCGGTGAGTTCGAGGAGCTGTACACGGTGTGGGTGGCTTCCGGAGGCGATGCCGAGGCCAGTGGTCTGGCCTCCATCTACCGGGACCTGTGTGTGACGATCGGCCGCCAGGTTCGTGTACATCTGCCCGGTGACAAGACCATGAGCGGTACCGCGACCGGTGTCGACACCCAGGCACGATTGCTCGTACGGGGCCCGGGCGGCGTGCGGGCGCTCAGCGTGGGCGATGTGGTGCACGTCCGCCCCGGAGACTGAAAGGACGGGTTCTTCCGTCCACAAACGAACATCACCACTCTCCACAGGTTGTTCGCCTTGTGTCATGATCACCGGTATGGCTATAGCGGACCGTTACCTTGCCGATGACGAGGAACTCGTGCACGTGGCGCGTCAACACTGGACCGTCCTGGTGGGCGAGTTCGTCGCGCTCCTGCTGATCCTCGCGATCGTGGGCACGGCCCTGTGGTTCCTGCCCTGGGACCAGGAGTGGAGCATGCTCGTGGGTGCCGGGGTCGCCGTGATCGGACTCGTCGCGGCACTGGTGTTCTGTCTGGTGCCGATACTCAAGTGGTCGACCACGGTCTATGTCCTGACCAACCAACGGCTCATGGTGCGCGAGGGACTCATCTCCAAAAAAGGGCGCTCCATGCCACTGGTTCGGGTGAACGATGTCTCATTCGACATCGGTCTTTGGGAACGTCTGATGCGGTATGGAACGTTGTCCATACAGTCGGCGTCCGAACAGGAGAGCATGACCCTCCAGCGGGTGCCACGTCCCCAGTGGTTCCAGGCGGAGATCTACCAACAGGTCAACGCCGCCCAAAGACCGGAATACCCGCGGGGTTGATCGGTCGGAACAGGGCCGAACCGGGATTTTCCAGACCAAGAGCCGTGCCGTCGGCCGAAGCGCTAGCTCCCCGCTCCGGGCGGGGACGGTCACGTGAAAGAGAACGTATGCCGCCGAGTCCAGACCCGAAGGCGATCGAGTCCGTCCTCCTCGGCGGTGAGGCGGTCCACACCAGGAAACAGGCGGTCGAACTCGCCGGAATCGATTCCGACCTCGCCCACCGCATCTGGAGGGCCCTGGGTTTTCCCACCCAAAGTGATGACAGCGTCATCTTCACCGAGAGCGACGTCGAGGCGCTGCGTATCGCCAACTCCCTCCTGCAGGAGGGAGTCCTGGACGAGGATGGGGTGGTCCGTTTCGCCAGGGCGATGGGACAGACCATGGCTCGCCTCGCCGACTGGCAGACGAGCATCTTGAGCACCCTCTTCTTCAAGGACGGTGAGGAAGCCTCGGCAGGCCCTCTCCTGGGGCGTGTCAAGGAGTTACTGCCGGACGTCGAACGTTTGCTGTTGCACATCTGGCGCCGCCAGCTGGCGGCGTCCACCTCTCGCACACTGGCGGTGATGTCCAACGGCCAGGACATCGTCCCCAACTACTACCCGCTCATCGTCGGCTTCGCCGACCTGGTCTCCTTCACCACCCTCAGCAGAGAACTCGACGAGGTGGAGCTGGCCGGGGTCGTGGAGAGCTTCGAGGAGACCGCGGCCGACATCGTCGCCTCCTGCGGTGGCAGGGTCGTCAAGACCCTCGGTGACGAAGTGCTGTACGTGGCCGACTCGGCCGCAGAGGCGGCCGACATCGCTTTGCGCCTGGCCTCGGGCATCCGCACCCACGTCGAGGTGCCGGACGTGCGGGTGGGGGTGGCCTCGGGGCCGGTCCTGGCCATGCACGGCGACGTGTTCGGCACGACCGTGAACCGTTCCAGCAGGCTGACCTCCTTCGCACGCCCGGGCACGGTACTCATCGACGACACCCTCGCCGGTGAGCTGGAGGGCACCGAGGGGCTGCAGGTGGTGCAGGTGCGTGCTCGTCACGCACATGGTCTCGGCTTGATCCAGCCCTACGCGTTGCGGCGCAACTACGAGCCGGGTGGGGCGCCCGAACCGGAGTGATCGGCGGCAAAGACATCGATCTCCTACCCTGCTCTTACCTCATACGGGTGTGTGGCCGGTGGGAGCGGGATAAGGTCATTACACGCCGTATCCGACCGTAAGACGTTATCTGGTGGTGAACCAGTGAACACCCCTTCCACTGTCCAACGTCTGCGAACTTCGGGGATCTTGCACCTCGAAGAAGGTGAGTTCGACGTCGAGAACAACGTGTGGATCGTCGGCAACGACGAGAGCGCGGTGGTCATCGACGCTTCTCACCAGTACGAGACCATCGCCTGCGGCCTGGGCGACCGCGAGCTCATGGCGA
>DXDP01000257.1 GCA_019115445.1 Candidatus Nocardiopsis merdipullorum | reverse complement strand
GATGGTGCCTGCGACCATGCGCCTGCTCGGCAACCTGAACTGGTGGCTGCCCCGCCCACTGCGATGGCTGCACGACCGCATCGGAATCTCCGAGGGTGGGGAGGACGACGAACAAGCCCTTCCGGTGAGGTCGGAGAAGGAGCAGACCCGGGAAAGGGCTGCCTCGAACCTTTGAGGAGGCGCGCCCCACATGGGGGCGGGGCGCTCAGGAAACGAACGGGTCCGGCCCCTTTCGACGGGACCGGACCCATGAGCTCTGCCCAGTGATCACAGGGCCTTTGGAGCACCCTCGTGGAACGGCTTGCCGTTCACCTCGGTGGACACACCGACCTTGTCCAGGTACGGGGTGATCCCACCGGTGTGGAAGGGCCAACCCGCACCGGTGATCAGGCACAGGTCGATGTCGGCGGCCTCGGCCACAACACCCTCGTCCAGCATCAACTGGATCTCCTTGGCCAGGGCACGCAGGGCACGGTCCAGGATCTGGCTCTCCTCGGACGGGTTGTCACCGCCGGAGAAGAGTTCCTTCACCTTCGGGTCGATACTGAAATCCGGGGCGAAGATCTCCGTCTTGCCCGCCTCGACGATCTGGGCCAGCTGCGGCGAGACCGAGAAACGGTCCGGGTAGGCCTCGTGCAGAGTCTCTGCCACGTGCATGGCCACTGCCGGGCCGACCAGCTGCAAGAGCATGAGCGGCGACATCGGCAGCCCCAGGGGGGCCACCGCACGGTCGGCGACCTCGGGCTCGGTACCCTCGTCCACCGCGCTCAGTACCTCACCCATGAACAGGGTGAGCAGGCGGTTGACCACGAACGCCGGGGCGTCCTTGCACAGCACCGACGTCTTCTTCAGCTGCTTGGCGACGGCGAAGGCCGTGGCCAAGGAGGCTTCGTCGGTCTTCTCGCCACGGACGATCTCCAACAGCGGCAGAACGGCGACCGGGTTGAAGAAGTGGAAGCCCACCACCCGCTCCGGGTGCTTGAGCTTGGACGCCATTTCGGTGATCGAGAGCGAAGAGGTGTTGGTGGCCAAAATCGCCTCGGGGGAGACCACGGCCTCCACCTCGGCGAAGACCTGCTGCTTGACCTCCATCTTCTCGAAGACGGCCTCGATGACGAAGTCGGCGTCGGAGAAGGCGTCCTTGGTCAGCGAACCGGTCACCAGGGCCTTGAGGCGGTTGGCCTTGTCCTGGTTGACCCGTCCCCTGCCCAGAAGCTTGTCGACCTCGCCGTGGACGTAGGACACACCCTTGTCCAGACGTTCCTGGTCCAGGTCGGTCAGGACGACCGGTACGTCCAGACGGCGCGCGAACAGCAGGGCCAACTGCCCGGCCATCAGACCGGCACCGACGACACCGACCTTGGTGATGGGGCGGGCCAGTGACTTGTCCGGGGCACCGGCGGGACGCTTGGCGCGTTTTTGTACCAGGTCGAAGGCGTACAGACCGGCCTTGAGCTCCGGGCTCATGATCAGGTCGGCCAACGCCTGGTCCTCGGCCGCAAAACCCTCGTCACGGGTGGTGGTCTTGGCCGCTGCCACCAGTTCGATGGCGCGGGCCGGAGCCGGAGCGGCACCGTGCAACTTGCCCTCGACGGTGAAACGGGCCATGTCGATCGTGTCGTCCCAGGCCTTGCCCTTGTCGACCTCGGGGCGCTCGACCTCCAGGTCGCCCTTGACGACCTGGGCGGCCCAGCGCAGGGACTCCTCGACGAAGTCGGCCGGTTCGAAGATCGCGTCGGCGATACCCATCTCGAAGACCTGCTTGCCCTTGATCGTCTTGTTCTGGGCGAGCGGGTTGTCGATGATGATCTTCAGAGCCTTTTCGGCACCGATCAGGTTCGGCAGCAGGTGGGTACCGCCCCAGCCCGGCACCAGGCCGAGGAAGGTCTCCGGGAGCGCAAAAGCCGGTACCCCCGAGGAGACGGTGCGGTAGGTGCAGTGCAGAGCCACCTCGACACCGCCACCCATGGCCGCGCCGTTGATCAGTGCAAAGGTCGGAACATCCAGTTCACCGAGCTTGCGGAACACGTCGTGGCCCAGTTTGCCGATCGCCCGGGCCTGCTCGTGGTTCTGGATCGCCGGTATACCGGTCAGGTCGGCGCCGACCGCGAAGATGAAGGGTTTACCGGTGATGGCCACTGCCACGATGTCGGTGCGTGCCTTGGCGGCCTCGATCTGAGCGTCCAGGCTGAGCAGACCCGCAGGGCCGAAGGTGTTCGGCTTGGTGTGGTCGTGGCCGTTGTCCAAGGTGATCAGGACGGCAGTACCTGCCCCGTAGGGAAGCTGGACATCGCGGGAGATCGCATTGGTGACGACCTCGTCCTCGAAAAGCTCTGAGATATCACTGGGACGCAACGCGTTCTCCTTTGAGGGTGGTGGTGGGCAACTGGTGGGCTTTCTGGGTCGCGGCGCTCACTTGCCCCCCTCGTAGTTGGTGTTCTCCCACAGGATGGTCCCGCCCATACCCAGGCCCACGCACATGGTGGTCAGGCCGTAGCGCACGTCGGGACGCTCGGCGAACTGGCGGGCGAGCTGCATCATCAGGCGGCCGCCCGACGAGGCCAGCGGGTGCCCCAGGGCGATCGCGCCGCCCCAGGGGTTGACACGGGCGTCGTCGTCTGCGATACCGAAGTGCTCCAGGAAGGCGAGCACTTGGACGGCGAAGGCCTCGTTGATCTCGATGAGACCGATCTCGTCCATCGAGATGCCCTGGCGGGTGAGCAGCTTTTCGGTGGCCGGGACAGGGCCCACACCCATGACCTCGGGCTCGACACCGGTGAAGGAGAAGTCGACCAGGCGCATCTTGGCGCTCAGGTCCAGTTCCTCGGTGATCTCCTCGGCCATGAGCAGGGCACCGGTGGCGCCGTCGTTGAGGCCTGCGGCGTTTCCGGGTGTCACGTTGCCGTGTGCACGGAACGGGGTCTTCAGGCCGGCCAGGGACTCCATCGTGGTACCGGGGCGCGGCGGTTCGTCCTCGCCGGCCAACCCGTAGCCCTTCTCCGCGGAGCGGACCAGGGTCTCCACCAGGTCGGGCTGAATCTTGCCGTCGGCGTAGGCCTTGGCGACCTTTTCCTGGCTGTGTACCGCGTAGGCGTCGGCGCGTTCCTTGGTGATGCTCGGGAACCGGTCGTGCAGGTTCTCGGCGGTGTTGCCCATGACCAGTGCGGAGGGGTCGACGAGCTTTTCGGAGATGATCCGAGGGTTGGGGTCGACCCCTTCTCCCATGGGGTGGCGGCCCATGTGCTCGACCCCACCGGCGATCACCACGTCGTAGGCACCGAAGGAGATGCCTGCACCGGCGGTGGTTGCCGCGGTGAGCGCGCCTGCGCACATGCGGTCGATGGAGTAACCGGGGACGCTGCGCGGCAGCCCGGCGAGGATCGCAGCGGTGCGTCCGAGGGTCAGGCCCTGGTCCCCGATCTGGGTGGTGGCTGCGATGGCGACCTCGTCGACGCGTTCCGGAGGCAGACCCGGGTTACGGCGTAGCAGTTCGCGGATGACGCGGACGATCATGTCGTCGGCACGAGTCTCGGCGTAGAGGCCTTTGCCTGACTTGCCGAACGGGGTGCGGACCCCATCGACAAACACGACATCGCGGGCAGTTCGCGACACGATGGCCCCTCCTTCTCCAGGCGATGGTGGATGGTATGCACCCATGCTACTCACCAGTAACAAATAGTGCGAGCAACTGTCGGACCAACCCGGAAACGATGGGGGACATCGAGGGACGAAAACGAGCAAGGGTCGAGTTCCCGGTGAGGAACTCGACCCTTCTCACATGGTGGACCCCTTCAGAACAGGAGGGCATCGGCCTCACGCGGGCGTCCCGCCGCACTGTAGGCACCCGCCAGGTCTCGGCGCAGGCGGAGAGTCAGACGGCGAACCTCCGGATCACCGGAGGCATTGAGTGCGGTCCGGTAGGCCTCACGCAGGGTTTCCACCGCCGCGTTGGCCTGGCCCGCCTGAGTGTGGGCGCGGCCCAACCGGTGGTGCACCACAAGGGTGTCCAGATGTCCCTTGCCCTTGCGGCGTCGCCGTGAGGCAAGGACCAGACGCAGCTGCTGGATGGCTTCGCCGTGGCGTCCGGACAGGTTCAACGAAGCGCTCAGGCCCAGGCGCAGTTCCTCCCGCTGCTCCTGTGAGGCCACGTGTTCGATGGCCTGTTCGTAGTGGACGATCGCCTCGTCGAGCTGCCCGCTGCGGCGGCAGCAGAAGGCCAGACGCATCCGTGCCTCGACGGTGTCCTCGTCGGCCGCCCCGAACTGGCTCTCACGCTCACTCAGCAGGATCTGCCACTGCTCTGCGGCGTCCGCGGGGCGGCTTGCGTCCTCGAAGGCCCAGGCGAGGTTTTCACGAATGATCTCCGTGCGGGGGTGCTCGTCACCGTAGACCGCGACCGCCTCGTCGAGCGTGAGCTCGAACTGCTGCACCGCCGCGTGGCGGCGTCCCATCTGGGCGTATTTGGTCGCCAAGTTGTTGCGTGCGGTGATGGTGTCGGGGTGCTCGGTGCCGTGGCGTTCCACGAGCAAGCGCAGAGCCCGTTCCCAGGGAGCGGCCCGTGGGCCCGCGGTCGGTGCGGGGGGATCGGGGTGTTCTTCGGGAAAGGGATCGACCGTGTCGAAGGACGATGCCCCGACATGGGACGGCACGGCCACGTCCGCGGTCTGCCGGGTCTGCTCGGCCGGGCGTTCCTCAGAAGTGGACAGGGCGTTCTCGGTAGGAGCGGGCAGGATGTTCTCGGTCGACCGCTTACGGACCCTACCCGTCAGACCGGTCCCGCGTAGGAGCGCACGCCAGAAAGACAAGCAGACTCACCACATTTCCCTGTTCGTGGACCGCGGCTCGGGTTGCCGCGGTCGTGGCCACATCTGAAGTCAAGAAGCCCCGGATCGTCAGGGCACATTTCTATAACTTAATCGGAAGCAGGGGTGGGAAGCAGCTCTCATGGGCTCCTTGTTGGTGGTGATTTCACTCACCAGTGGTTCAAGTGGATGTTTTCTGGGTAAAGGTTACCTTTTTTCAGACTCACGCAGTGCTGTGGTCAGTGGTTCCGCTGTGAGATCGATCTGCCAGTTCCGCGCACCGCGTGAGCGCAGGAACTCGCTCACGGTCTCGGGGACCACCGGTGTGGGAGGTGCCCACGAAAGCCGACGCACGGTGTCCGGAAGCAGCAGGTTCTCGCTCGGCATCACCACCTTCTCGGCGATCCCGGTGACCGTGGAACGTGCGGACTCCAGACGCCGTGCGGCATCCGGGGCCCGATCCGCCCAGCGGTTCACGGGCGGAGGACCGTTACCGGGAGGGCTCGGGCGGGGAAGGTCCGGCTGTCCCATGTCCCGGGCCCGGTTGATCGCCTTGATCCAGGTGTTGACGTGGCGTCTGGCCAGCTTGATCCCGAACTGCCGGATCTCGACGAGTTCCGAAACGGTACGGGGCATCCTCGATGCGGCTTCCACGATCGCCGCGTCCGGAAGTACGCGCCCGGGGGAGAAATCCTTCTCCCTGGCGATGCGGTCACGTTCGCACCAGAGTTCACGTACCACGGCCAAGGCCCGCTGGTTGCGTACTCGGTGGATGCCGGAGGTACGTCGCCAGGGGTCGGGGCGTGGCTCCTTGGGAGGGGCTGTAAGAACCGACGCGAACTCCTCCAAGGCCCACTCGAGCTTGCCCGCGGCGGTGAGCTCTTCGGCCAGAACGTCGCGCAGTTCGACCAGGATCTCCACGTCCAGGGCAGCATAGCGCAGCCAATCCTTGGGCAAAGGACGCTGTGACCAGTCCACCGCGGAGTGTTCCTTGGCAAGCCGCAGGCCCAGCAGACGTTCCACCATGGCCCCCAGACCGACCTTCTGATATCCCAACAGGCGCCCGGCCAGCTCGGTGTCGAACAGTCGGGAGGGACGAAGATTGATCTCCGTCAGGCAAGGAAGATCCTGATGAGCGGCGTGTAGAACCATCTCCGTGCCACTCAGGGCGGAACTCAGCTCGCTCAGGTCGGAACAGGGAACGGGATCGATCAAGGCCGTGCCCGCCCCCTCACGGCGCACCTGGACCAGATAAGCACGTTGCCCGTATCGGTATCCGGAGGCACGCTCGGCATCTATGGCCACGGGGCCGGCACCCGAACGCAGCGCGGCGATCACATCGGTGAGTGCATCGGCGTCGGAAGTGATCTCGGGGAGTCCCTCACGCGGTTCCCACAGGAGCGGCGCTCTTTCGGCCTCGTCCTTTTCTGGTTCGCGGGAGTCTGTCTTGGAGTTCAACGCGTTCGCCACACCACCACGGTATGTGCTGTGACCAAGGAACGCAGATGCGGACCGCTGTGAACTCTAGGGACGGGAACGCTGCCGGGAGATGTCGGTGACATCCAAAGGGGGCAGCCCCGCGGCCGAGGCGAGGAGAGCCAACCAGGCACCCACGTGCCCGGACAGGTCATCGGACTCGGGTGTCCAGGAAGCTCGCATCTCCACCTCGGTGGAGGCACCTTCGTCGGCCTTGGTCCCGAAACCCTCCGTGGTGGCGCGAGTCACAGTGCCACTCAGGGTGTGATGGTCGGCGCTGTATGAGGACAGTGCGTCGGTGAGCCAGCTCCACGCCACCGGGCCCAGGAGAGGATCGGTGGCGATCTCCGACTCCAATTCGGAGTTGGCCTGACAGACCACACGGAAGGGCCCCGGCCAATCACGAGTGTTCTCCGGGTCGTACAGAATGATGAGCCTGCCCCAGGCGATCTCGTCGTCGTGCACGGTGACCGTGGCCGAGACCGCGGCGGCGTAGGGAGCCAACCGCTGCGGGGAGGGGATCTCCCGGACGGTGATCTCGGGACGTGCGGCGGGGGGTTGGCGGAGGGCCTCGACCGCTCGCCGAAACGTTTCGGGTGCGTTCTCGGCGCTACCGACATCGGGCATTGTGGAAACGTCAGCCTTCGTTGTGTGGTGATCACGTATCGACGGGTGTGGAACGGGTGTGCCCCGCCCCGCCGCCGTGGGCACGATGGTGGGCACGGCACAGACGGTGGCACGAGTCACCGACCGCCTGTCGGAGTTCGCCCGGCGTGTCGGTGTTTTGTGATGATCTTGGAACCCACAGGACCGACGGCCCCCCACCCTTCGGTGCTCTTGGAGATTGCTCTCGGACGATCCGAGTGGGAGTACCCGGACGGGCATGGCACGATCGGAGTGTGACGCTGCAAGATTCTCCTTTCCTTCGCGCCTGCCGGCGCCTCCCGGTTTCTCACACACCGGTGTGGTTCATGCGCCAGGCCGGACGCTCCCTGCCCGAGTACAAACGGGTTCGCGCCGACGTGCCGATGCTTGAGGCCTGTGCGCGCCCCGACATGATCACCGAGATCACGATGCAGCCGGTACGCCGGCACGGCGTCGATGCCGCGATCTTCTTCAGCGACATCGTCGTTCCGCTCAAGGCCATCGGCATCGATCTCGACATCAAGCCCGGTGTCGGCCCCGTGGTGGCCGAGCCCATCCGTGACGCAAGTGGTGTCAAGCAACTGCGTGAACTCGAACTCGACGACATCCCCTACATCACCGAAGCAGTGGGGCAACTCGTCGAGGAACTCGGCAGCACACCGCTCATCGGCTTCGCGGGGGCCCCGTTCACCCTGGCCTCCTACCTGATCGAGGGAGGGCCGTCGAAGAATCACGAGCACACCAAGGCGCTCATGTACGGCGAGCCCGAACTGTGGGACGAGCTGATGCGCCGCCTGTCGGCCATCGCGCTCGGCTTCCTTCGCGCAAAGATCGATGCGGGGGCGAGCGCGATCCAACTGTTCGACTCCTGGGCCGGGGTCCTGAGCGCCGAGGACTACCGCGCCTCTGTGCTGCCGTACAGCTCGTGGATCTTCGACCAGCTCAGTGAGTACGACGTCCCTCGTATCCACTTCGGTGTGGGAACCGGTGAGCTGCTCGGTCTGCTCGGCGAGGCCGGCGCCGACGTGGTGGGTGTCGACTGGAGGGTGCCCCTGGACCAGGCCGCTCAACGGGTCCAGCCGGGCAAGGCCTTGCAGGGCAACCTCGACCCGGCCGCTCTGTTCGCGCCGTGGGAGGTCGTCGCAGAGCGCACCCGCGACATCTTGTCCCGTGGTCGTGCCGCAGAGGCTCACGTGTTCAACCTGGGGCACGGGGTGCTGCCCAACACCGACCCGGACATGCTTCAGCGGTTGACCGAGTTCATCCACGAGGAGACTTCGACCTGAGGCTCCCCGTGGTGCGGGGTCGACCGACCTCGCACCACGGGCCCTTGCCCCGGACCGGGCTGTCAGGAGCCGTCGTTGCGGTCCTCCTCGTCGCCCTCCTCGGGCTCGAAAGTCTTGGAACCGGAAGGAACGCCCCGTCGCGAGAGCCTGCTCAACGGGGAACGGAGCTTGCCGTTTCCTGTTTTCTCCTTGGCCTTTGCACCTTGTTCGGATCTTCGGGAACGCCACCACAGCCACGGACCCGCACCGATCACGATGACCGCCACTGCAAAAGGCAGCAACCAACCCACGAGTGTGAGAAACCCCTTGCCCACGGTCAACAGGGCATGGGCCCCGCTCTCCAACCCACCCAGGAAACCCTGTGGTTCATCGGTGTCGATGTCGTCTCTGGGGCCGTGCACGGACTGCAGAGTCAGGGAGACCGTCGAATAGGCGGTCTGGTCCTCCAAAGTTTCCAAGCGCGCCTGGAAGGCCTCCAGCTCTTCTTGACGTTCCTGGATGTGTGATTCCACTTCCAGGAGTTCGTCGACGCTTTCCGCCTCGTCCAGATAACCACGCAGTGTCTCCAGGGCCGCCTCGGACGAAGTGATCCGGCTCTCTGTGTCTGCGAACTCCTCGGTGACATCCTCCACCGACCGTTCCAGACTCGACCGCTCACCCAGGTCGGCCAGGTCGGCCAGGGCGTCCTCGTACTGGTCGCCGGGGATACGCAGAGTCAGTGTGGACACGGAGGAGCCGCCCGTGGGCGTACGGATCTGTTCGGCCGAGACATGGCCGTCGGATGCCGCGGTGAGTTCCTTGGCCTGCTCCGTGGCCTCGTCGACGTCCTCGACCCGCACGGTCATGTCGGCGGTGTGGACGAGGTGGCGTTCTTCGATCTGTACGTTCGCGCCCAGGTCCTCGCCGTCGGGGCCCTCGTCACTTTCGCCCTCTGCGCTTTCGGCATCCACGTCCTGGTCACCGGGGCCCTCGTCACCGCTTCTTTCCTGTTCGGTCGAAGCCGTGCTGTCGAAGCTCTCCTGTGTGCTCGCATAGTCTTGTGTGGAACAGCCGGCCGCCAACAGGCCGACCAGGGCCACGGCCAGGACACGTACCGGTGCGCGTGTTCCCGACACACGTGGTGGCCGAAGGTGTGCTGAAGTTGCCATGTCCTTCCGACGTGCCTGGTGAAAGGTACGTTCGACGCATCCGGTAACGACCCTGCAACAAGGGCACAGGTCACTTCGTGGTGGCTCCGAACGGCGCACACGAATGAGTCGGGAGTCCCTGCAAGGCACGACGGGGGAGAGGTGATGCTGGTGGGAGGAAAAACAATACGCGTGTCCGTTGGGGGGACGGCGGATCGCTGTGACCCACGGCATCTGGGAAGCTGGTGACATGCCTGAAGCACCGCACGTCGTCGTGGTCGGGGGAGGGGTTTCCGGATTGACCGCGGCGCACCGCCTGCGTGGTCATGGAGCCACCGTCACCGTGGTCGAGACGGCAAAGAGACCGGGTGGCAAGCTGTTGGCCTCGCCGATCGCCGGGGTACCGGTCGATGCGGGGGCCGAGGCCGTCCTGGCACGACGTCCCGAGGCGATCTCGCTGTTTTCCGAACTGGGTCTGGACGACCGGGTCGTGCACCCCGGCCCGGGCTCGCCCTCCGTCTACAGCAGGGGGAAACTGCGTTCGCTGCCGAAGGGGCAGCTCATGGGGGTTCCCGGGGACATGGTCGCCTTGGCCCGCAGCGGGGTGCTGTCGTGGTCGGGCAACGTGCGGGCCGGTCTTGATCTGCTCCTACCGCGTACACCTGTACGTGATGATGTTCCGGTGGCCGGCTATGTCGGGGCCCGGATGGGTTCACAGGTGGTGGACCGACTCGTGGAACCTCTGTTGGGTGGTGTGTACGCCGGGCGGGCCGACCGACTCTCCCTCGACTCCGCACTGCCGCAGATCGCTCCTCTGGCGAGGCAGGACCGCTCCCTTGTACGTGGGGTACGCGCCGCCCTGAACAAACGCGGACCCGCACCCGTGAACCCCGGGCCCGTGTTCGCCTCCCTGCGTGGTGGGGTGGCCACACTGATCGACGCCCTGGCCGAACGGTGTGCCGAGCAGTTGCGTACCAAGACCCGTGTGCGCCTCCTGCAACGTCTGCCGAAGGGTTGGCGCGTTCACCTGGACACCGTCGAGCAGCTGGACTGTGACGCGGTGCTGTTGGCCTGTCCTGCACCCGAGGCGGCCCGGCTGCTCGACGGGCACGTTCCGAAGGCCGCTCGAGAACTACGCGGGATCGAGTACGCGGACACAGCCCTGGTCACCATGGCCCTGCCCGTCTCGGCCTTCCCGGAACCGCCCACCGGGACCGGGTTCCTCGTGCCCAAGGGTGAGGAGGGGCTCACCATCAAGGCGGCCACGTTCTCCAGCAACAAGTGGCCCTGGTTGGCCGAGGAACTGGCCACGGCCAACCCCGGGGAGGACCTGATGGTCCTGCGCTGCTCCATCGGCCGGTTCGGGGACGGGGACGTCTCGGAACGCACGGACGAAGAACTCGTCGAATCCTCGCTCACAGACCTGACCCGAGTCACGGGGTTGACCGGAAGCCCGGTGCAGACCCGGGTGACGCGGTGGGACGGCGGCTTACCCCAGTACATGGTCGGCCATGCTTCTCGGATCGACCGGATCCGAAACCTCCTCGAACCCCATCGGGGGCTGGGGGTGTGCGGTGCCGCCTACGGTGGCGTGGGTGTTCCCGCGTGCATAGCCGACGCAGGCCGAGAGGCCGAACGTCTGTCAGCCGTTTTTGTCAACGACAGCCATGCCGGCAGCGGAAACGACGCCGCCGGAACGAACCAGCAAGGAGCCAACCCGTGACGGGCCAGCAGAACGAAGCAGTCGGCCAGGACGGTACCGACCTGAACGAAATCATCCGCTACACCATGTGGTCGGTGTTCAAGGTCGATGACCTGGAGAAGACGGACCGCACCGAGGCGGCGGAGGAACTCCAGGCCTTCGTGGACAAGGCCGCCGAGGGTGGGGTCACCACGCGGGGTGCCTACGACGTGCAGGGCCTTCGGGCCGACGCGGACATCATGTTCTGGTGGATCGCCGACACCCACGAGCAGCTGCAGGGCACCTACAGCGGCTTCCGTCGCACCCGCGTGGGCCGGGCCTCCACCCCGGTGTGGTCGGTGATGGGGCTGCACCGCCCCGCCGAGTTCAACCGTGGCCACGTTCCGGCGTTCCTCGCCGGAGAGGAGCCACTGGGCAACGTCTGCGTGTACCCGTTCGTGCGTTCCTACGAGTGGTACCTGTTGCCCGAGGACGAGCGTCGCAAGATGCTCGCCGATCATGGTCGCATGGCCGCCCCGTACCCGGACGTGCGTGCCAACACCGTCTCCTCCTTCGGGTTGAACGACTACGAGTGGCTGCTGGCGTTCGAAGCCGACGAGTTGCACCGCATCGTGGACCTGATGCGTCGTCTGCGCGGTGCCGAGGCCCGTTTGCACACTCGCGAGGAGATTCCCTTCTACACCGGTCGTCGCAAGCCCGTCGCCGAATTGGTCGAGTCCTTGCCCTAGGAGCTACTGGGCGGACCGCAAAGTGATGGCCACACACGGTGGGTGACCGTGCGTGGCCATCAGTGCCCTCAAGGGCCCGGTAGCGGTCCTTTCGGACCCCTGACCCACCACATGGGAACTTTCACCGAACCCTCGACCCGTTCGGGGCGCGTGGTCGACGTCGTGCAGCAAGACCTGGGTCCGACACCGGGCCCAGACGGCCCGAACCTTTGATCGGCGACCATCGGGGACCGGTTCGAGGTTGTCCCTTCACCACAAGACGGTCAGTCGCGCTCGACGGACATCCGACGCGTGGTCAGGACATAACACGGGACCGTCACGATGAACAGGAGCATCATCGTGCACATGAAGTAGATGAGGACATCACCCGTGGGCAGACCCAGCGCCCACACACTCAACAGGGCCACGGACACGGCGATCACGGCCAGCACCACGTAGACCTTCTTCCCCCGGGGCTTGGGGTACTCCATGCGGCTGACCATCAACCAGGAGATGAGCAGGATCGCGGCCAGGCCCGTATACACCGGTGGGTCGAGCAGGACCACGGTCACGACCGCCATCGCGGCGAAGGGGGAAGGCAGACCGGTGAAGTAGGCCGAGTCCGGGGCCTGCTGGGAAAAGCGCGCCAGACGCACGATCACGGCCAGGAGCACGGCCCCACCGACCACGATCGGCAGTACCTCTGATCCGCTGGAGAGTGCCCCCCAGGTGACCACGAAGAACGCCGGTGCGAACCCGAAACTGACCACATCGGCGAGGTTGTCCAGTTCGGCGCCCATACCGCTGCCCCCCAGACGGCGCGCGACCTTGCCGTCGAGGACATCCAGGGCGGAGGCGATGAGCAGCAAAGAACCGGCTGTGGCAACCGCTGTCCTGGTCAGAGCACCTTCGGCCCCGGAAGCCATGTGTCCGGCCTGGGCCAGTGCCAATGCCCACACGGCCAGGAAACCGCACAGGGCATTGCCCAGCGTCAGGTAGTCGGCCACCCCGAGACGGAGCCTGGACACTTCCTCACCGTCGGCAAGACCGGGGTCCGGCTCCAGCACGCTCTCAGTCGGCGTCAAGACGGGTTTCTCCGGCACGGACCTTCTGGCCGACCTCCACCGCCGGGGCGATACCGGTCGGAAGGTGGACGTCGACCCGGGACCCGAACCGGATGAGCCCGATCCTCTCACCTTTCTCGACCTTCTGGTCCGCAGCGAGATACGGGACGATACGCCGGACCATCGCGCCGGCGATTTGAACGACCGTGATCTCACCGATCTCGGTCTCGAGGGTCCAGATGAGGCGCTCATTACGCTCGCTGTCCTTGTCGAATGCGGGGCGGAAACCCCCGGGGCGGTGTTCGACACCGGTCACCACACCGGCGATCGGGGCACGATTGACGTGCACGTCGAGAGGGTTCATGAACACCGCGATCCGGGTGCGTCCATCGGGCTGGGGGTCGATGCTCTGAACGACTCCGTCGGCCGCGGACAGTATCCGCCCCGTCGCCGGACCCCGCTCCGGGTCACGGAAGAACCACATCATCCCCGCCGCCAGGGCGACCATCGGAACGGCGGCCACCGCTCGGGTCCGTGAGCCGCGGGCGGCCAGTACAGCTGCCCCCGCGGCACCCAGCGTGGGCAGCAGCCACGGGGCCGAGCCCCGGGCCATACCCAGCCGTGGTCGTGCAGGGGGGTGAGGGGAAACGGCTGAGGAAAATGAGTCGTCGGTCATCTGTTCCTTCATCGCGGGGCGGTCTGGATCGCCGCATCGGTCACCGCTGTGGGGTTTG
>DXDP01000024.1 GCA_019115445.1 Candidatus Nocardiopsis merdipullorum | reverse complement strand
GCGTCCGCAGTGGACGACGATAGGAGGGCGGACCCCCAGGGGGTCCGCCCTCCTCATATGCCCTGACGTGCTGTTCTGTCTACAAGAACTCGAAATCACGCAGTTCGAGGCGGGAAAGATGCTCGAGCCGCCTGAACGTCAGGACGATGCTGGCGATGATCGGGAAAAATGCCAACCAGAAGGCGAAACTTCCCGGACCGGTGAAGAACATCGACACCAGCGAAACAACGAAAATCAGTGCGAAAAGCGCGAAGTCGACTCGGTCCTGCTGAATCAGGACGCCGATCGGTGGGCGCGCAGCCCCATGTCGACCACTCCCCATTCGCATTCCTTTCTTGCGGCCTTCGAGAGCCGCTCCGCCAGTCACGGTGCCACATCTGGGCATTTACACGCCGAAACAACACCGTTGGTCTCACGTTGCGTTCAGCAGGCTCTCGTTTCGGCCGTGCTCAAGACACAAAAACGTGGGCACGGCCGCGCATGATCACACCGGCCTGCGGTCGTCACCTTAGCGGACGAAACCGTGCTCCTTGGCCAAACGGCAAATTGCGAGAATGCGGAGGGTCTCCCAGTCGTAGTCGACCGAGTCGGAATCCCATCCCCGTTCGAGGCAGCCGTCGAGGAAACCGTGGAGATAGACACCGAGCGTCCTGGCGTTGAATCCACCACCCGCGGCAGCGATGTCGGCGCACACCTGTGCGGCGTGCTGATCCAGTTCGGAGGACATCCAAGGCTCGACAGGACCGTCGAGGGGGCCGATCCGGTGGAAATCACGGGTGAGGCCGGCCAGCGGATGGCGCACGGCAGTGCCTGAAGGCATGGAGGTACCTACTGGTGTGGTCCGACAGGAGAGGGGAACGGGCACCACTTTACGTGCCTTGACCAACCCCTTCACCCCAAAAGTGGGGGAAATTACCTTCCCTTGACCAAGTGGCCTCAAATCCGGGCAACGTTCCGGCTACGGACGAGGGAGGACCCAAGGAGGTACTTCCTCGCCCCGACGGTGCCTCTACTCGTCCAACCCCATGGCGGCAAGGCGCGCCGCGTGGGCCTCGGTGAGCGAGGCGAACATCCGACTGATCGCAGCAAGGTCACTGACCCCGCCGGCTTCCCCCTCAGCCTTTTCCTCGGCCAGGAGCGCGGCCAGCTCCGGACGGCCCACCGCCACCTGTTGGGCCTGACTCAGTGCCTCCCCGACCAGACGACGGGCCCACAGGGACAGACGCCCGGCCAGCTTCGGGTCCTCGTCCAGAGCGGCTCGCACCGTATCGGCGACGAACCCCGCCCGGCCGGTCTCGGCGAGCACACCGTTGACCAGATCTGCTGTTTCCTCATCGGCGAGCCCGGCGACCTTACGGTAGAAGTCGTTGGCGATGCCGTCACCGACGTAGGTCTTGACCAGACTCTCCAGCCAGCTCTGCGGTGCGGTGCGTTCCTGCCAGGAGTCCAAGGGCTCCACGAACGGTGCCATGGCCTCTTCCGGGTCGGCCCCGAGTTCCACAAGACGTTCCCGAAGTGTTTGGTAGTGAGTCTGCTCGGCAGCGGCCAGGGCGGCCAACTGCCCCTTGGAGCGCAGTGACGGCGCAAGTTCCGCATCACCCGCAAGACGGAAGAAGGAACCGAGCTCGGCGTAGGCGAGCAGGCCCAGCAGATCGATCACACCGGGCTTGACAGAGGGGCCTTGGATCATGCTCGTCAGAATATCTTCAGGTCCGACACCGGGCCGACCCCGATCCTCCCGTGAGGCCGTGCGGGGACTAAACAACACCTGCACGCGGTTGTACGGTTCGAAGGGGTCCGGCTGCAGCCGTCCACGAGCCCGGTGAACTGCCATGTCCACCAGGTGGATCAGCGGTTAGACTCGGTGTGATGACAGGCGTGTGCAGACAACACGGCTTCCCCCTCGAGGACGAGGGCGGCCTCGCGCCGCGAACGCAGCGCCCACGACGGACGAGCCGGTGGTGGCCCGACGTGTTTTCCGCCGAGGGAACTGTTCGGCCTTGTACGCACACGACACACCTGCGGATGGCCCCGCAAGCGATCGGATTCCTCCGGTCCGTGTGGGCCGGTCGGCAGCGCCACCGCCATCACCACGGCGATCATCCGCCGCGGTGGAGGGTTCGGTGAGCCGCGCCTTCCGTGGAGGCCGATGCGCCGACCGCGACCGCACCCGCCGCGGCCACGCCAATGTTGCGGCCCGCCAAGATGGAGGCATGAGCCCTGAGCAACACAGAAGAGACAACAACTCCTCGAACGACTTTCCATGACCTGGGTGTGGACCCCGAGCTCTCCGACGCCCTCGAGGCCGAGGGGATCATCGAACCCTTCCCCATCCAGGAACTCGCTCTGCCGATCGCCCTGAACGGCAGTGACATCATCGGCCAGGCCCGGACAGGCACCGGCAAGACCTTGGCCTTCGGTCTCCCCCTGCTCCAACGGGTACGGAACAGCCCGGGAGCACCCAAGTGCCCCCGCGCGCTGATCGTCGTCCCGACCCGCGAATTGGCCATCCAGGTCGCCGCGGACCTGACCACCGCGAGCAAGCGCAGTGGCGGACGAATCCTCACCGTCTACGGAGGCCGCTCCTACGAGCCACAGATCGACGGGCTGAAGGACGGTACGGACGTCGTCGTCGGTACCCCCGGCCGCCTGTTGGACCTGGAGAAGCAGAAACACCTGCGTCTCGACAAGGTCGACGCGGTGGTCCTGGACGAGGCCGACAAGATGCTCGACCTCGGTTTCCTCCCGGACATCGAGCGCATCCTGACCAAGACCCCGAACCAGCGACAGACGATGCTCTTCTCCGCCACGATGCCGAGCGAGATCGTCACCCTGTCCCGCAACTACCTGTCCCGCCCCACGCACGTGCGTGCGGGTGACGACAACGAGATCGACGGTTCGCAGGTCACCGGTCGGATCACCCAGCACGCCTTCCGCACCCACCAGATGGACAAGCCCGAGGTCCTGGCACGTATCGTCCAATCCGAGAATCACGGGCAGAGCATGGTCTTCTGCCAGACCAAACGCACTTGTGACCGGCTGGCCGGTGATCTGAGGTCCCGCGGTTTCGCCGCCGCAGCCGTCCACGGTGATCTGGGGCAGAGCCAGCGTGAACGGGCCCTGCGTGCGTTCCGTAACGGCAAGATCAACATCCTGGTCGCCACGGACGTGGCCGCCCGCGGACTCGACGTGGACGACGTCACCCATGTCGTCAACTACGAAACTCCCGAGGACGAGAAAACCTACACGCACCGCATCGGACGTACCGGACGTGCGGGACGCAACGGTACCGCCATCACCTTCGTGGACTGGCAGGAAATGCCGCGTTGGAAGCTCATCGACGCCGCACTCGACCTGGAGGTGCCCGAGCCGGAGGAGACCTACTCCACCTCCACACACTTGTTCAGCGCACTCAACATCCCCCAGGGCACCAAGGGCAAGTTGGCCGAGAACAAACGTGGGCAGCACGCGGGTCTGGAGGCCGAAGAGGTCGAGGACATCGGCGACACCGGCGGGCCACGCAGCGAACGGGGCGGACGCCGGGAAAGCGAGCGGGCCGGAGGACGGGGCCGTCGCCACGGGCGTGGAGGTCGCACCCGTCGTCGTACCCGAGGTGGAAAGAGCACGTCCACGCCCAATGCCCCTTCCGCACAGTCCGGTGGGGAGCAAAGCACCGAGAAGTCCGTGCAGCCCACCGAGAACGGCACCCGTCGGGTCCGTCGTCGCCGCCGCACCCGAGGTGGTGCGAGCGCCGCCGGCCGGGATCCCGAGAACACCTGATCCCCAGCAGCTGCACAGGCGTGCTCGGTGACGACACGGTGACGACGTCTCGATGCCCACCGGGCATGCCCTGAGGTGGCCCGACCCTCCTGCAGAGCCTGGCCCAGGCGGGCAGGGAAGTGGTCGCGATCGACCTGCCCGGCGGTAATCGGTCCCCGGGGCGGGTCACTCACCGAACGTGGAAGCGTCGAAGAGCGTCTCGAGCGTCCTGACCACCTTCTGGAACGAGACGGAGTCGGTCGGCCCACGCTGAGCTCGGTCCCGGGAACACCGCACGTGTACGCCGGGACCGGTCACATGCCCTCACCGGAAACCCCGTCCGCACAGGAGGACTTCGAACGGGTGGTCCTCAGATCCAGGTGTCGAAGTTCTTGCCCTCGGCCTTGCTGGTGGTGGCGGGTCCGCGGTCGGGCAACAGTCGGGTCTGCGGCGGCAGGGTCAGGAGGTTCTCCCCGATCGACGCCAGCTGCGTCGTGTAATCGATGTAGGTGTCGCCGACCATGCCGGGCTCACCGTTGCGGATCACATCACCGGTGAAGACCACACCGAGGCTGCTGATGTAGTAGCCGACGCTTCCGGGTGAGGTCCCGGGCAGTCCGAGAACGTCGATGTGCAGGTCACCGACGTCCAGTGCCCCCTCCCCCTCGACCTCGATCTCCGGTCGGCGCTCGGCACCGTGGTGGCGGCGCCACACTCGCATCTCTCGGGGGTGCAGAGCGACGGGGGCGTCGGCCTCTTCGGCCACCTTGATCGCGGACTCGATGTGGGGTGTGTAGCCGTTGGTGCAGGCCACCAGGTAGATGTCCCGCTCACCGATGGCCTCGAGGACGGCTTCGGCATCGTGTGCGGGGTCGATCACGACGACACCGTCCTCGTCTGCCTGCACGATCCAGGTGTTGCTGATGATCTCGAACTTCTCGTCGCCGAACTCGAAGGTACCGGCCGTACGCACCCGGGTGATGCCCTCCGGGTCCGGCCCGGTCACACCTTCCTCTTCCCCCTCGTCGGCGAACAGGTCGGTGACCTTCTCGTCCTCTTCCTTCGACTCCTCGGATTCCTTCGAGTCCTCGGAATCGGCATCGGAGTCGACGTCCTCCTCGGTCTTGGAGTCGTCCGACGCTTCTTCCTTGGAGTCCTCGGTCTCCTTGGCACCCGTGGCCTTGTCGGACTCGCCCGCGGCCGTCTCGGTCGTCTCCTCGGCGGTGTCCTCGGCCTCCTCCGTGCTCTCCACCGCCTCCGCAGCGGAATCGGTGGCCTCCTGGCCGTCCTTCTTCTTCGACTTCCGCTTCCAGAACACGGCGTCAGACCTTTCGATTCGTCCGGGTATGTCTGTTCACACTGCGGTCCATTGTGGCTCTTCCAGCGCAGTGCTCGGTACCGTACCGAACGTCGAGGAGGCCCCGCACCACTCAGCCCTTGATCAGGGATGCTCCCGTCGCCGGTGCGACGAACTGCTCGAAGGCCTCCGGGTCGGTGGTTCGACAACCCAGGCGACGGCCGGTCATACTCCCGTGGTCGTCGCTGGATCCGGTGACCACCACGCCCAGATCACCCGCGACACCGCGCCAGTACCGGGTCTGTTTGCTGTTGTGCGAAGGATGATCGGCCTCGATACCACCGAGTCCCGCATCGACCATGCGCTCGACCAGCTCCAAGGGGACCGATTCGTTCCAGGAACCTTCCGCACGCCCCGGGTGGGCCAAGGAAGACACTCCTCCTGCCGCTCGGACCAGTTCGACGGCACGGACCGGGTCGAGAGCGTACCGCGACGCATATGCCAGGCCACCCGACCCGATCCACCGGTCGAAAGCGTCCTGTACGTCCTTGGCCGCGCCCGCGTCGACGATCGCACGGGCCAGGTGCGGGCGTCCGATCGTGTTGGCGTCGGCGTACTCGTCCCTGCCCGCGCCCGCGATCTCCAACACCCGCTCCCACGTCACCTCGACCCCGTGCTCTTGGAGCTTGGTGACCATCTCCTCTGCCCGAGAGGCCCGATCCGAGCGGATCCGCCGCAGTTCCCTCTGCAGGACGGGCTCGTCCGGGTCGAACAGGTAGGACAGCAAATGCACACTC
This sequence comes from Candidatus Nocardiopsis merdipullorum, assembly GCA_019115445.1. Classification (GTDB taxonomy): domain Bacteria; phylum Actinomycetota; class Actinomycetes; order Streptosporangiales; family Streptosporangiaceae; genus Nocardiopsis; species Nocardiopsis merdipullorum. Next base: position 6,537 of record DXDP01000024.1, on the reverse strand, counting down.
GATCCCTTGTGTGCGCAGGACAGTTCCATGCCGGGGACGAGAGTGAACCCCGGGGGCAGGTGCTCGGCCGCCTCCTTGATTCCACCGACCGTGTCGTGGTCGGTCAGGGCCAATATGTCCAGGCCCGCGGCGACCGCGTACCCGATGACTTCGGCAGGGGTGTCGGTGCCGTCCGATACAGAGCTGTGGGAGTGCAGGTCGATACGCATCACGCGGTGATTGTACGTAAGCCCGGGGAGGAGGTGTTCAGCCGCTCTCCTTCTGTGGTGCCAGAACCTGGGCGAGGAACGGGCTGAGAGCCCCGTAGGGAGGCTCGAAGGTCACGTCCCCGTCATTGATCCCACGGAGGTCCCGCAGGGCGGTGAATTCACAGATGAGCATGCCTGTGTCGGCGTCGGCGAAGACCAACCACAGCCAGAACGAGAGCGCCTCACCGGTGTAGACGGCACGGTCACGGCCGAGCTCGAGGCTCCACAGCGCGATCTCGTGTCCGTCATGGCGGAGCTTGGTGCCCGGTGCACCGGAGTCGAAACCCTGTCCGGGGTCGGTACCTTCCAGTCCGGCCAGGCGGGTGCCCAGTCCCACGCCCGGGTCCTCGGCGACGATGACGACCTCACCCACACCACCCAGGGGGCCGGGCCCGGACAGTGCCACGGCCGTTGCGAGCGCGCCCGACCTCTCGTCACCGGCCTCCGCGAAGCCGGTGACGACCCACCCCGACGGCAGGGGCCAAGGTATCCACACCGGAACCTGTGCCCGTAGCAGGAGTGTCTCCAGCGCGAGCGTTCCTGGGACCCGCACCTCCTGGAGCGGGGCGACCGGGCCGTGCGCATCACATTGCCAGGCACTGCTCCACAAACCCGGAGGTTGGACCAGACGCCCGCACCTGGGACACGAGGGTTCGGACTTCATCTTGTTTGCGGCTTACCCGAGTGACCCATGTGAAAAACGGGAAACGGGTTGATGATGACCGAACCGCTCCGACAGGTCAGCGCGACTGGCGTTTCTTGGCAGCCGCCATCCGGCCACGTTCCTTGTGGTCCAGGACCACCTTGCGGATACGCACGGCCTCCGGGGTCACCTCGACACACTCGTCCTCGCGGCAGAACTCCAAGGCCTGCTCCAGAGAAAGCTTGCGCGGCGGCATCAGGCGCTCGAGCTCCTCACCGGTGGCCGAACGTATGTTGGTGAGCTTCTTCTCCTTGGTGACATTGACGTCCATGTCATCGGTACGGGAGTTCTCACCGATGATCATGCCCTCGTACACCTCGGTCCCGGGCTCCACGAACAGGGTGCCGCGCTCCTGGATGTTGAACATCGCATAGGTCATCGCCTGGCCCGCACGGTCGGCCACCAACGAACCGTTCGGTCGAGTACGCAGATCACCGAACCAGGGTTCGAACTTCTCGAAGACGTGGTGGGCGATACCCATACCACGGGTCTCGGTGAGGAACTCGGTACGGAAACCGATGAGGCCACGGGAGGGCACCAGCCAGTCCATGCGCATCCAGCCGGTGCCGTGGTTGACCATGTTCTCCATGCGGCCCTTGCGGACACTGAGCATCTGGGTGATGGCGCCCATGTAGTCCTCCGGGGCGTCCACGGTGAGGCGCTCGACCGGTTCGTGCACCTTGTTGTCGATGGTGCGTGTGACCACCTGCGGTTTTCCGATGGTCAGTTCATAGCCCTCACGGCGCATCTGCTCGACGAGGATGGCCAACGCGAGTTCGCCACGCCCCTGCACCTCCCAGGCATCGGGGCGCTCGGTGGCAAGCACACGCAGCGAGACGTTGCCGACGAGTTCCCTGTCGAGACGCTCCTTGACCAGGCGGGCGGTGATCTTGGTGCCTTTGACCCTGCCCACCATCGGTGAGGTGTTGATGCCGATGGTCATCGAGATGGCCGGCTCGTCCACCCTGATCAGGGGTAGGGGGCGCGGGTCCTCGGGGTCGGCGAGGGTTTCACCGATCATGATGTCGCCGATGCCGGCGATCGCAATGATGTCGCCCGGTCCGGCCTTCTCCACGGATTTGCGTTTCAACCCCTCGGTCATGAGCAGTTCGGTGATCTTGACCCGTTGGACGGTGCCGTCCGTGCGGATCCAGGCCACTTGCTGTCCCTTGCGCAGGTGCCCCTGCTGGATGCGGCACAGCGCCAGACGCCCGAGGAACGGGGAGGCGTCCAGGTTGGTGACGTGGGCCTGTAGAGGGGCGTCCTCGACGTATTCCGGGACGGGGATGGTGTCCAGGATCGTGCTGAACAACGCGACCAGGTTGTCCTTGTCGGGTTCCTGACCGTTCTCCGGGCGTTCCAGGGAGGCCTTGCCGTCCCGGGCACAGGCGTAGACGATCGGGAACTCGATCTGTGACTCGTCCGCGTCCAGGTCCATGAACAGTTCGTAGACGTCGTCCACGACCTCGGCGATGCGGCTGTCGGGCCGATCGACCTTGTTGACGACGAGGATGACCGGAAGCTTGGCCTGCAACGCCTTGCGCAGGACGAAACGGGTCTGGGGAAGCGGCCCCTCACTGGCGTCCACGAGCAGCACGACACCGTCGACCATCGACAGGCTCCGCTCGACCTCACCACCGAAGTCGGCGTGCCCGGGGGTGTCGATGATGTTGATGACCACGTTCTTGCCCTCGGGGGTGGTGTAATGCACCGCCGTGTTCTTCGCGAGGATGGTGATCCCCTTCTCGCGCTCCAGATCATCGGAGTCCATCACACGGTCGTCGACGTCCTGGTTTTCACGGAAAACCCCGGATTGCCAGAGCATGGCGTCGACGAGTGTGGTTTTGCCGTGGTCCACGTGGGCCACGATGGCCACGTTGCGGAGGTCACTTCGGCGGGCAAAACCCTCGACGGTCGTAGCGGTGGACATGGGTAAGACTCGATCTCCTGATGATGGGAAGAAACCGCAGAGTGCCACGGCCCGGCATTCAGTTTATGGGCTCTGGTGGGCGGAGGGCGGATCGTGCTGTCCTTGCCCGGGTCACACCGGCCCTCCGGAACCCGCGAAAGGGTCCCCCACACGCCTGTCCCCGTCGGTGAGGCGATGAGCCAGGGTGGTGTGTCTGCGCCCCGAGGAGGCGTTGCGGACGGCTTGAGCCAGTGCCCGACGCGACCCCACCAGAACCACCAGCTGCTTGGCCCGGGTGACGGCCGTGTAGAGCAGGTTGCGCTGCAACATCATCCAGGCACTGGTGGTGACGGGTACGACCACCGCCGGGTACTCGCTTCCCTGGGAACGGTGCACGGTGATGGCGTAGGCGTGCGCGAGTTCGTCGAGTTCGGCGAAGTCGTAGGTGATCTCCTCGTCCTCGTCGGTGCGTACGCGCATCTCCTGGGCAACCGGTTCGATGCCCGTGATCACGCCCAACGTGCCGTTGAACACACCGTTCTCGCCTTTTTCGTAATTGTTGCGGATCTGGGTGACCTTGTCGCCGACCTTGAAGACACGTCCACCGAAACGACGCTCGGCCACGTCGTCGGCCGAGGGGGTGACGGCTTCCTGCAGCCGGGCGTTGAGGTTGACCGAACCGGCCGGGCCGCTCTTCATGGGGGTGAGGACCTGTACGTCCCGGCGCGGGTCGAGCCCGAAACGACGTGGGATACGGCGAGCCACCACGTCCACGGTCATCTCCGCGGCGGAGTCGGCGTCCTCACAGGGGAAGAGGAAGAAGTCGTCCATCCCCTCCCAGAGGGGTGGCTCGCCCGTGTTGATCCGGTGGGCGTTGGTCACCACACCGGATTGCTGGGCCTGCCGGAAGACATGGGTCAACCGCACGCTCGGGACGGGTGAGCCCTCCTCCAGCAGATCCCGCAACACCTGTCCCGCACCGACCGAGGGCAGCTGGTCGACGTCACCGACGAACAGCAGGTGCGCTCCTGGAGGGACCGCCTTGATCAGCTTGTTGGCCAGAATGAGGTCGAGCATGGACGCCTCGTCGACCACGAGGAGATCGCAGTCCAGCGGGTGATCCCGGTCATGCGCGGCCTCACCACCGGGGCGCAGCTCCAGGAGGCGGTGCACGGTGGAGGCCTCCACCCCGGTCAACTCGGTGAGGCGCTTGGCGGCCCGGCCCGTGGGGGCTGCAAGGACGACCTTGTACCGCTTGGCCAGGGCCAGGGTGACGACCGATGCGACGGTGAAGGACTTGCCGCAGCCGGGGCCACCGGTGAGCACGCACACCTTCTCGCTCAACGCGAGCCGTACCGCCCTTTCCTGTGCTTCGGCGAGCTCGGTACCGGTACGTTCCCGCAGCCATTCCAGGGCCACGTCCCAATCGACGTCTGCAAATGCAGGCATGCGATCGGTCGGTTCGGCCAACAGTGTGTGCAACCCGCCGGCCAGGCCCCTCTCCGCGCGGTGGAACGGCAGGAGGTAGAGCGCGCGTACGGAGTCACCCTCCGGGCCGGGGACGATCTCCGCCGCAATACCCTCCTCGGCCAGGAGTGCGGAGATGCACTCCATGACCAGTGAGGAGTCCACGCCCAAAATCTTGACCGCCGAGGAGATGAGGGCTTCCTCCGGCAAGTAGCAGTGGCCGTCCCCACCGGCCTCCGACAGGGTGAATTGGATCCCGGCCATGACTCGCTGCGGGCTGTCGTGCGGGATGCCGACCGCTTGGGCGATGGTGTCCGCGGTCTTGAAGCCGATCCCCCACACGTCCGTGGCCAGTCGGTAGGGCTCCTTCTGCACCACGTCGATGGCGGCGTCCTTGTACTTCTTGTAGATACGCACCGCCAAGGAGGTGGTCACGTTCACCCCTTGGAGGAAGACCATGACCTCCTTGATCGCCTTCTGGTCTTCCCAGGCGTCGGCGATCATCCTGGTCCGTTTCGGCCCCAGGTTCGGTACCTCGACGAGCCGTTCCGGCTCGTTCTCGATGACTTCCAGGGCGTCGGTACCGAAGTGCTCCACGATGCGTTCGGCCATCTTCGGGCCGATACCCTTGATCAGCCCGGAGCCCAGGTAACGGCGGATCCCCTGTACCGTCGCAGGCAGGACGGTGGTGTAGTCGTCCACGTGGAACTGCTTGCCGTACTGGGGGTGAGAGCCCCAGCGTCCACGCATACGCAGCGCTTCCCCTGGCTGTACGCCCATGAGGGAGCCGACCACGGTGAGCAGGTCGCTGCTGCGCCCGGTGTCGACACGGGCGACGGTGAATCCGTTGTCCTCGTTGGCGTAGGTGATTCGTTCCAGTACCCCTTGGACGACGGCCATGCCCTGATCGTGGTCCGCCACCTGTGTGCCCCTTCCAGTGCTCGACCGGGGCCCTCCTCGGCCCCATCACCCCGGACACTGCCCATGACCCTGCCAGAGCCCTCCGACGTTCGGGTCCTGTCGGTTTCGACCCCCGACGTGAGGGGAGGGCGCGCGGTCACGGTGCCCCGCTGAGGACTGTACGAATTCGGGGTCAGAGGAGTCCGTGATAGGCGCGCCCTTCCTTGGAGAGCATGCAGACGATCATGGCGACGGTGAATCCCAGGGGGATCACCGACATCAGGTCACCGGAGAGCAGTCCCCAGGCCAAGATCGCGCCCGCGATGCCCTGGAAGATCACCACTCCCCAGAAGGCACCCACGGTGCGGCGTCGGAGTCGGACGGCCAGCAGCGTGGAAAGCAGTCCGTAGAGCCCGGTGACCAAGAACGCGGCGAGCATGAAGAAACGCATCTGGTCGACGCCGAGTTCGAGCGCCACCCCCTCTTCGGCCATGAGGGCGGCCTGCTCGTCCATGGCTTCACGCATGGCCTCGTCCGGGACACCGAAGCTCATCAGGATCATGAGGGCAAGTCCCAGGCCGCAGAAACCGCCGATGAACATCAGCAGGCGGACGATGAGCACCTTCTTGGGTGGCGGGGCGTCCGGGCGCATTGCTTCGAGGTGCGCGTCCAGTCCGGAAAAGCCCCTCTGCGGCGGGACCTCACCCCCGCCCTGTGTCCCGTCGGGGTCGTACGGGTCCTGGCCAGAGGGAAACACGGAGCCTCCGAGGGAGTCGAGCTGAGCTTGTCTTTCCATGGTAGGCCTGCAAGGCCGTCGAACAGGGGCCAGGACGGTGGATCCGCCTGTTGCACCCTTCCCGTACCAGGCTCCGGACGGGTGGCGCCGCAGTCGACAAAGCGGCTCAGTAGCAGGACACCGTTTCTTCGAGCAGGCTGGTCATGTCGTCCCGCTCGTCCTGTTCCAGGTTGTTCTCCTCGAACCAGATGAGCACGATGTGGCAGGCGTCCTGTACGTCGACGGCGTCGCTCTCCTCGTCGTTCTCCAAGGCCATCGCCGTGAACATCGCCGCGCCGGGGGTCTCGAAGGCGATCACCCGAACCAGGTCGGTGTCCATGGCCGAGGTGCATTGGAAGAGGCTCGCGCTTTCCTCGTCGTCCTCTTCGGAGGTGCAGTACTCGTCCGTGGTGTCGGCGCGAGCACCGATGCTGAACTCGTGCCGCAGCTCGTTGACGGCTTCCTCCGCCGTGAGCATGTCCTCGGGTTCGAGTGTGGGTTCTTCCGTCTGTTCCGGTTCCTCCGTGGGGGTGGG
>DXDP01000256.1 GCA_019115445.1 Candidatus Nocardiopsis merdipullorum | reverse complement strand
CGCTCGTACACACTTCGATGTGTCCGGGTTGTGCGTGCACGCCAGATAGCTTCCCGGTATTGTTGGGCAGACATCAGACCTTCCGGGGCGACCCGGCACAGAACCCGCTGAGGAACCGTTGAGCTCGCAGTTGCGTCCCACGGACGTCAAGCGCCTGAATCGCCAGTGGCGCAGGCGCACCGAAGGGCGACTCGCCCTTCTCGTGGAATCTGTCACCCAGCCCTTCAACCTGGGGTCGATCTTGCGTACCTGTGCGACTTTTGGGGTCGACCAGCTCTGGCTCAGCGGAAACAGCGCCGATCCGAACGATCCCAAGGTCGGTAAGACCGCCCTGGGGACCGCGGCCAAGGTGGCACACACACGAGTGTCCACCTCCGCCGAGGCTTTGACCGCCGCACGCGCCGACGGCTACAAGGTGATCGCCGTCGAACTGGCCTCCGGTGCGGTCCCCTTGCACGCCGCCCCTTTGGGAACCGACGTGTGTCTGGCCGTGGGGGCCGAGGAGCACGGCTGTTCCCCCGCCCTTCTGGCCGGCGTGGATGCCGTGACCTACATTCCTCAGATCGGTCGGGTCGGATCGCTGAACGTTGCCGTGGCCACAGCGATAGCACTCGCCGAGGCCCGCCGCCGCGAATGGGGTGCCTTCGGTGAGGATGCGGACGCCCCCATCGGTGGTTGAGACCACGATCCGAGACCCACGGGAACTATTCGCCCGGTCTCAGCGTCCCTGATTTCACCTGGACCGTTCCCTTCACATACCCGATGCGCAGCAAGCGCAGAGAGAGGAAAAGTGGATCCGTCCCGAAGTACCGGCAGCATCCCCCGTGGATGCTGTGAACCAGAGTCCGACGAGCCTCCTTCTTGGCAGGGCACGCACCTGAAGCTTGCGCCCCGATTCCACGGGGCCCACCCTCACCGGGCGGTGCGTGTCCGATGATCAGCACCGTGCTCAGTGTCGCCTTCGGTGCCCTGGTGGTCTTCTTGATCACCCTCACCACCGGTTACTTCGTCGCGCAGGAATTCGGTTATGTGGCCGTGGATCGCTCACGGATCCGCTCTCGTGCCACTGCCGGGGACACCACCGCCCAGCGGATATTGAACATCACCAACCGAACCTCGTTCCTGCTCTCCGGTGCCCAGCTGGGCATCACCGTGACCACTTTGTTGGTCGGGTACGTGGCCGAGCCGATGATCGGCCAGGGCATCGGTGAACTTCTCGACACCGCGGGCGTTCCCGCCGGGGCCGGTCTGGCGTTCGGCACCGGTGTTGCGCTTTTGTTCTCCACCGTCATCCAGATGGTCTTCGGTGAACTGTTCGCCAAAAACCTGGCCATCGCCCGCTCCGAACCGGTCGCCCGCCGGCTGGCCCTGTCCACCTCGATCTATCTGAAGCTCTTCGGTCCCATCATCTGGCTGTTCGACCAAGCGGCGATCCGGCTGCTCGAACTCGTGGGGATCACCCCGGTGGAAGATGTCCAGCACGCGGCGACCCCGCGTGATCTGGAGAGCATCATCGCCGAGTCCCGGCAAAGCGGTGACCTTCCCGCGGAACTGTCCACCCTGCTGGACCGAACTTTGGACTTTCACGAACGTACCGCCGGGCACGCGATGATCCCTCGTCCGGAGGTCACCACCGTGGAGGAGGGGGAACCGGTCAGCAGGGTCATGGAACTGATGGCTTCGGGCCACTCCCGTTTCCCCGTGCTCGGTGACGGTGTGGACGACATCGTGGGTGTGGTCTGTTTGCGTGATGTGCTCGCATTGGGAGATCGCGACCTGTCGGGGATACACGTCAGCGAAGTGGCACGTGCCACCGTGATGGTTCCGGTGTCCTTGCCTCTTCCGACGGTCTTGGACCAACTACGTGAACGAGACGAACAGTTCGCCTGCGTGGTGGACGAGTACGGCGGTCTGGCCGGGGTGATCACCACCGAGGATCTGGCCGAGGAACTGGTCGGTGAGATCGCCGACGAACACACCCCGGAGGAAGAATCACCCGCCACTTTGGAGGGGAAGGGTTCCTATCTGATCCCCGGTGCACTGCACATCGACGAGGTGGAACGGCTCATCGAGCACGAACTCCCCGAGGGCGACTACGAAACCATAGGGGGCCTGGTCATTCACGAGCTGCATCGCCTGCCGCAGGTGGGTGACTCGGTCGACCTGTGCCTGCCTCGTCCGGCCGGCGCCCCCGAGGAGGAGCCGGACATGGCGCTGTCCATGACCGTGAACACCGTACAGCGACACGTTCCGCACACCGTGGAGCTGCGCCTGTACGAAGCTACGGAGGAAGGTCCGCAGGAGGTGCGTACATGAGTGACATGAACATCTGGACGGCCTTGGCGCTGACGGTGCTGTTCATCGCGCTGAGCGGGTTCTTCGTGGCGATCGAGTTCGCCCTCGTGGCGGCTCGCAGTTACCGGCTGGAGCAGGCCGCGTCCACCAGTGCCTCGGCGCGAGCAGCACTCAAGAGCGCCCGTGACCTGTCTTTGTTGCTCGCCGGTTCCCAGCTGGGGATCACCTTGTGCACCTTGGCGTTGGGTGCGATCTCCAAACCGGCCTTCCATCACATGCTGGAACCGCTGTTCAGTGGGCTGCCCAACGCGGTCGGATACGTGCTGTCGTTCGCGTTCGCACTGATCATCGTGACGTTCCTGCACCTGGTCGTGGGTGAGATGGCCCCCAAGTCGTGGGCGATCTCGCACCCGGAGAAGTCGGCGATCGCACTGGCGATTCCGATGCGGGCCTTCATGTGGGTGACACGTCCGGCACTGGTCATGCTCAACGGCACGGCCAACTGGTTTTTGCACCGTGTGGGGGTGGAAGCGGTCGACGAGCTGACCAGCGGGCACAACCCGGACGACGTTCGGGAGTTGGTGGAGCACTCGGCCAAGGCCGGAGCGCTGGATCCAGAACGCCGTGATCAGTTGGCCACAGCATTGGAGGTCAACTCGCGGCCTCTGCGCGAGATCATCACCCCACGCGAGGAGATTGCTTCGGTCTCTCCCTCCGACGGTGTGGAAGAGATCAAGCGGGTCTCACGCGAGTCCACCCATCTGCGCCTGGTTGTGATGGACGGGGAAGAGTCGGTCGGGTTTTTGCACGTGCGTGAGGCGCTGACCGGCAAGGCCGACACCACGGCCGTGGACCTGATGCGTCCAGTGCTCACCCTGTTGGCGCAAACCCCGATGTATGCGGCGATGAGCATCATGCGGGAGAGCCGCAGCCACCTGTCTTTGGTGGAGGAGGATGGCGAACTGATCGGGCTGGTCACCCTCCAGGACCTCTTGGACCGGCTGTTGTTGCTGGACACCGCGGTGTAGAACGGGTCGATCACCTCCGACCCCCGGAAAAAGAAGACATTTGTACCTTCTCCGCCCTGCTGCGCAATAAAGCACAGGAAGGCTTGATCGAGCAGGTCACCGACAGCACAGGACGAACGATGGGGATGGTCCCAGTTCGGGGACGGTGGGTACCGTCCCCTGGTTCTTGGCGGTGAGCCGCTGTTGTCTCCTGAGACCTTCGCCCACGCCGTGACCGTCCTTCTGGCACCGCGAACACAGCAACTGCTCCTGATGTCCGACGGGGCCCGACGCAACGCTCACCCGGTCGACTCCTTCTTCGAGCGTCGCTTGGCTTCCCACCGAATGCCGTGAGCCCCACGGGGCATGTGCACGGCCAAGGAGGGGCCGGGCCACACCACGACGGTGTGCCCGGCCCCAACAGCGGCTCGCTCAGGCGGCCTTGGCGTTCAGTGTCACTTCGATGTTGCCACGGGTGGCCCGGGAGTAGGGGCACACCTGGTGGGCGCTCTCGACGAGCTTTTCGGCGGTGGCCTGGTCCACACCTGCGATGGTGACGTTGAGTGTCACCGCAAGGGACAGACCGTCCTCGACCTTGCCGAGGCTGACCTCGGGGGCCACGCTGGACTCTCCGATGTCGACCTCGGACTCACGGGCGACCTTTTTCAGCGCACCGTGGAAGCAGCCGCCATAGCCGATGGCAAAGAGCTGCTCGGGGTTGGTCCCCGATCCGTCGTCACCACCCACACCCTTGGGTACCGACAGGTCGACCTCGAGCCGACCGTCGTCGGTCTTTCCGTGCCCCTTGCGACCTTCACCTGTGACGGTGGCGTTCGCGGTGTAAAGAACATCCAGTGCCATTGCTGTCTCTCCTGTCTTTGTCTGCGCCCATGGGCGAGTTCTGTGTCGTGGTCGATCAGGCCTTGAGCTGCGGATCGCTCTGGAGCACTACGCGTACCGGTGACGTCCCTCCACTGCACGGGTCAATTCGTCGAGGCGTTCCTTCAGGTCCCGGGCCTGGTCGTGGGTGAGTTCGGACGCGCACAGCAGGTCGTCGGGGATGCCGTGGGCCCGGTCACGCAACTGCTGTCCGACCTCGGTCAGAGCGACGTGGACGATGCGTTCGTCCTCGATGCTGCGCTCCCGGGTCAAAAGACCGGCCCCTTCCAGACGGCGTAGCAGCGGTGAGAGCGTTCCCGAGTCCAGGTGCAAAGTCGTGCTCAATTCCTTGACGCTGAGAGTTCCCTGCTCCCAAAGAGCGAGCATGACCAGATACTGCGGGTACGTCAGTTCCAGGTCCTCGAGAAGTTCCCGGTACAGGCCGGTCAGGGCGCGAGATGCCGCGTAAAGAGAAAAACACAGCTGCTTGTCCAGCGCGAGCCGGTCCTCCTCGGCACTCTCGGCCATGGGCATCCTTCTTCCACGTCGGTGCTGTGCGCACACGCAACGCTACCAGAGTTCGGTTGCGCCCAATAAGGTTGCAGACAAACATTTTGGCGAAAAAGGACCCCCGCACCACTGGGTACGGGGGTCACAGTCGGTCCAAGGCCTCAGAGGAAGCGCACACCCTGGGCCAAAGGAAGTTCACCGCCGTAGTTGACGGTGTTGGTCGCCCGGCGCATGTAGGCCTTCCAAGAGTCCGAACCGGACTCACGCCCACCACCGGTGTCCTTCTCC
>DXDP01000255.1 GCA_019115445.1 Candidatus Nocardiopsis merdipullorum | reverse complement strand
GTCGTCCTCGAAGCCGTTCGTGAAAGGCGAGGCAGAGCAGCCCCACGCTCTTCTCCACGTACGAACGCTCCGGAAACCGACACCCCGATCCGGCACACTTCGGAAGATCATCCCCAATCGACCACTATGTCCGAATTTCAATGGTCGCGTGTGTCCACCTCCGGAGGCCTTTTCTCCCCCACCCTCGGCAACTGAGGAGGACCACCTGCCCGACCTGCTGAAAAACACTCCGCGTAATACCGACAGTGTTCACCGGACACACCTTCGACACGCGTGTTATTCAACTGCAACCACGTAGGTGTTGCGTGTTTTCGCAGGTATAGAAATAGTGTGCCCGATACCCCCAGCCCTCGCTGAGTTGCTCGGTGCACAAGGAGACGCTCGACAATGCCACTTCCACGACCTCGCTCGCTTCTTGCCGTCACCGCGGCCATGACCCTCCTCCTCACAGCATGTGCCACCGGGGAGGAAGAGGGAGGCGACGGACCGGTGACGATCGACGGTGGCCAGCCGGAGAACCCCCTCGTACCCGGCAACACCAACGAGGTCTACGGCGGCGACATTCTCGACGCTATTTTCTCCAAGCTCGTGCGCTACGACCCCGAGAGCGCCGAACCCGAGAACGACATCGCAGAATCCATCGAAACCGAGGACGATCAAACCTTTACCATCACCATCAGGGACGACTGGACGTTCCACGACGGCACGGAGCTGGAAGCGCGCCACTTCGTGGACTCGTGGAACTATTCCGCCTACGGCCCCCACGGTTTCGTGAACAACTACTGGTTCGAGGACATCGAGGGTTACCACGACCTCAACCCCGAGGACGAGGACGCCGAGCCGGAGACCGACGAGATGTCCGGCCTGGAGATCATCGACGAGCACACCTTCGAAGTCACGCTGAACGAACCGTTCGCCAACTGGCCGTTCCAACTCGGCTACACGGTCTACTCACCCCTGCCGGACTCCTTCTACGACGACCCGGAAGCCTTCGGCAGGGAACCGGTCGGCAACGGCCCCTACGAGTTCGCCTCCTGGACCAACAACGAAGAGATCACCGTCGACAAGTGGGAGGACTTCCCGGGTGAGGAACCGGGACAGGTCGACTCCATCCAGTGGCGGATGTACGACGACCAGGACACCGCCTACCAGGACCTGATCTCCGGCAACCTCGACATCATGTCCCGATTGACACCGGCAGCCCTGGCCGGGGACGTCTACCAGGCAGACCTCGAGGACCGCTACATCGCCCAGGATTCGGGGTTGACCTTCACCGCCACCATCACCACGGAGGCAGAAGATTACGACAACGCCAAGTTCCGTCAGGCGCTGTCCCTGGCCATCGACCGTGACGAGATGGCCCAGCAGATCTTCAACGGCGCCCAGGAAGCCGCCGACGGTTGGGCGACCGGCATCGTCGTCGGCCACCAGGAAGATGCCTGCAGCGGATACTGCGACTTCGACCCGGACCGGGCGAACGAACTCCTGGACGAGGCCGAGGACGAGGGCTTCGAGATCCCGGAAGATGTCGACTTCTACTTCAACGACGACGCCGAGCACCGCGAATGGGTCGAGGCCACGGTCACGAGCTTGAACCAGGTGTTCGACGGCCGTCTGGAGGCCAACGCCCAGCCGGTGGCCACCTTCGGTGAATTCCGGGAGAGCATCAACAACCGGGAGTACGAGGGACTGTTGCGTACCGGGTGGCAGATGGACTACCCGCACCTGGAGAACTTCCTGACTCCGCTGTTCGTCACCGGCGCCTCCTCCAACGACGGTGACTACAGCAACGAGGAGTTCGACGAGCTGATCGCCGAGGCCAAGCAGACCTCGGACGAGGACGAGGCCAACGCGTTGTACCAGGAAGCGGAGCAGATCCTCGCCGAGGACATGCCCACGATCCCGATCTTCGCAGGCCGCACCATCTCCGGCTACTCGGAGCGGATGGACAACGTGGAGATCACGCCCTTCGGGGTTCCCGCCTACACGCGCCTCACGCTGCAGTAAGTGGTAAGAAGCGGCGGAGCCTCCGACGAGCGCTCCGCCGCATGTGAGAGGACACCCATGGGGCGCTATTTCCTCCGGCGACTGCTCCAGGCCATCCCGGTGCTCTTCGGCACCACCTTCCTCATCTACGTGCTGGTCTGGCAGCTTCCCGGGGACCCGTTCGTGGGCCGTTGCGGCGACCGGGTCTGCCCGGAGGCGTTCGTCAACGCCATGAACGAACAGTTCCGCCTGGACGAACCCCTGCTCATCCAGTACGGCCACTACATCGCCAACCTCCTCCAGGGCGATCTCGGGCTGACCTACAACATGACCCCCGTCAGTGACCTGGTCGTCCAGGCAGCACCGATCACTTTGCGGCTGGCACTCGTCGCGCTCGCCTTCGAGGTCGTGATCGGCGTGATCGCCGGTGTGATCGCAGGCCTTCGCCGCAACAGCTTCTTCGACAACCTGGTCTTCGTGAGCACCCTGCTCGCACTGTCCATCCCCACCTTCGTGCTCGGCAGGTTCCTGCAGTGGCTCCTCGGGGTGCGGTGGGGCATCATCACACCGTCGGTGTCCGGCGACGCGACCTGGGGGGAACTCATCGTCCCCGGCATCGTGATCGCGACGACCACCACGGCGATCCTGGCCCGGTTGGCCCGCACCACGATCGCCGAGAACCTACGGGCCGACTACGTGCGGACCGCCATCGCCAAGGGCATGCCGCCACGCCGTGTCATCGGTGTGCACCTGCTGCGCAACTCCCTCATCCCGATCGTCACCCTGATCGGGCTGGACCTGGGGACCTTGATGGTGGGTGCGGTGGTCACCGAAGGCATCTTCAACATCAACGGTCTGGGGGGTCTGGTGTACGACCACGTACTGCGGTTGGACTCGACGGTGGTCGTCCCGGTCGCCACCCTCTTCGTCCTGATCTACATCTTCGCCAACCTCATCGTCGACCTGATATATGGCGTTCTCGACCCAAGGATCCGATATGAGTGAACAGCTGGCCCACAGCAGCGCCGGCACGGGCGAACGGCCACGCGGACTCTGGGACGATGCCTGGGACGAACTGAAACGACGGCCGATCTTTTGGATCTCGGCCTTCCTCATCGTCCTGTTCATCCTGATGGCTGCCTTCCCGGGTCTTTTCACCCGGATCGACCCGAACGCCGCGGACCTGAGTCGCAGCATGGAGTCCCCCAGCTCCAAGCACTGGTTCGGGCTGGATCGACAGGGGCGCGACGTCTTTGCCCGCACGATCCACGGTGCGCGCGCCTCGATCATCGTCGGACTTGCCGCAACACTCGTGACCACGCTGGTCGGAGGGCTGCTGGGCCTGTTGGCCGCCTACCTCGGCGGATGGGCCGACACACTCATCTCCCGACTCGGCGAGATCCTGCTCGGGTTGCCGTTCGTGCTGGGTGCGATCATCATCTTGGCGACCTTCGCCGGAGCCCAGAGCGGCGCCGGACCGGTGCTCATCATCACGCTGGTCGTGGGTACGCTCACTCTGCTCTCCTGGCCGTTGGTCGCCAGGATCGCCCGTTCGGCCGTCTATGCCGTGAAACAGGCCGATTACGTCCAGGCCGCGCGTGCGCTCGGGGCGAGCCCGTTCCGGATCATGTTTCGGCACCTGCTGCCCAACGCGTTGGCGCCGGTGATCGTCTACGGGTCCCTGATGGTGGCCACCTTCATCAGTGCAGAGGCGACACTGTCCTTCCTGGGGGTGGGGCTTCGGCCCCCGGTCGTCTCCTGGGGGGTGGCCATCTCCGAGGCCGGTTCCTACATCCGCCAGGCGTTCTTCCTCACGGCCTTTCCCACCGCGTTCCTGTGCATCACGGTCCTGGCCTTTGTCATGTTGGGTGATGCCGTCCGCGACGCCCTCGACCCGAAGCTGAGATAGGAGTTCGAAGCAGTGACCCTGCAGAACGGGGACTCAGGTGATTACTCCGGCCCCTTGCTCGAGGTGGAACACCTCGAGGTCGAGTTCCACACCCGCGCGGGCATCGTCAAAGCCGTCAACGATGTCAGTTTCACGGTGGACAGCCGCGAGACGCTGGCCGTCCTGGGCGAATCGGGTTCCGGAAAGAGTGTGACCGCCCAGACGATCATGGGCATCCTGGACATGCCTCCCGCCGTCATCACCGGTGGTGCCGTCCGTTTCCGTGGGACCGACCTGCTCACCCTCTCCGAGCCCCAACGGCGCGCGATCCGGGGGCAGGGCATCTCCATCATCTTCCAGGACGCGTTGTCGGCGCTGAACCCGGTGTTCTCCGTGGGATGGCAGATCGCGGAGATGTTTCGGGTTCATCGGGGCATGTCCCGCAAGGACGCGAGGAAGCGGGCGATCGAGCTGATGGAACGGGTGCACATCCCCGCCGCGGCACAACGGGTCGACGATTTTCCGCACCAGTTCTCCGGAGGGATGCGGCAGCGCATCATGATCGCGATGGCGATCGCGTTGGACCCCGACGTCCTGATCGCCGACGAGCCCACCACCGCCCTGGATGTGACGGTTCAGGCCCAGATCATGGAGCTGTTGGGCGAGATCCAACGGGACAGTGGCATGGGGATGATCCTCATCACGCACGATCTGGGTGTGGTGGCCGACATCGCCGACCGCACCACGGTGATGTACGCCGGTCGGGTGATGGAACAGGCGGGGGTGTTCGAGACCTACCAGGCACCGGCTCATCCCTATACCAAGGGCCTTTTGGACTCCATTCCTCGGTTGGACCAGAAGGGAGGGGTCCTGCACACGATCACGGGTACGCCGCCGGACCTTCTCGACACGCCATCGGGGTGTGTGTTCCATCCACGCTGTCGTTTCCGCAAGGACGACTGCCTCACCCAGGCACCGCCGTTGTACGAGGTCGGTGAGGGGCGCACCAGCGCATGTCACTACTACCCGGAGGTTCTCGATGACGCAGGGCGATGACCGTGCCACGAGGCCGCAGGCGGAGCCGATCTTGGAGGTCCGCGACCTGGTCAAGCACTACCCGCTCACCCAGGGGGTGGTGTTCAGGCGTGAGCTCGGTGCGGTGCAGGCCGTGGACGGGGTGAGTTTCGACCTGCATCCGGGTGAGACTCTCGGCGTCGTCGGTGAGAGTGGTTCCGGAAAGTCCACGCTCGCCAAGATGCTGATCGGGTTGGAACGTCCCACGTCGGGTTCCATCAAGGTCCACGGCAAGGACATCACGAGCTTGAACAGGCGTGAGTCCAAACGTATGCGCCGCGACATCCAGATGATCTTCCAGGATCCCTACACCTCGTTGAACCCTCGGATGACGGTCGGTGACATCGTCCGCGAACCGTTTGCCATCCATTCCGATGTGCTGCCGTCCGATCAGCATCGGGGGCGTGTGCAGGAACTGTTGGACGTTGTGGGGCTCAACCCCGACCACATCAACCGTTATCCGCACCAGTTCTCCGGGGGGCAACGTCAGCGGATCGGGATCGCGCGGGCCCTTGCGTTGCGTCCCAGCATCCTGGTGTGCGACGAACCTGTCTCGGCGTTGGACGTTTCCATCCAGGCGCAGGTCATCAACCTGTTGGAAGAGTTGCAGAGCGAGTTCGGTCTCGCCTACGTCTTCATCGCCCATGATTTGTCCGTGGTCCGGCACATCTCCGCCCGGGTCGCGGTGATGTATCTCGGGCGTTTCGTGGAGAAGGGTTCCGACACCGAGATCTACGAGCACGCCAGTCATCCCTACACCCAGGCTCTGATCTCCGCGGTGCCCAATCCGACACCGGTCGGTCGGGAATCCCGACAGCGTATTTTCCTTTCCGGGGACATTCCCAGTCCGGCCGATCCCCCTTCGGGGTGTCGGTTCCGTACTCGCTGCTGGAAGGCGGAGGACCTTTGTCGGTCCCAGGACCCGGAGTTGGTGACGCGTCCGGGGTCCACCCATCCCAGCGCCTGTCACTTCGCGGAGGAAAGAAACGCGCTCTCCGGCTGAGGGGAGTGGGCGGGAAACGGCGGTGCGCAGGCGGGTCCTGAGTGCCACGATCAGCAGCACGAGGCCGACAACGACGAGCAAAGGCCGGCTCGGGGCGGACCAGGTCATCGCCCCGGTGGAGCCTGACGCTGCGCTCGCCCCCTCACGTACATCCCGGTCACGCTTCCCGATCCCCTTCCGGGGCGATCCTTGGGCGTCTTGCCGTGAGGCTCGACCGAGCCCCATGACCGAAGCTCCATTTTCTATGTCACCATAGAGTAGCCTCTATCGGAGATAGAAAACCAGGGAGAGCGATGTCGAAGAAAACCGAGCGGTCGGCCGTCTCACCGCTGCTCATCGGAGGGGCGGTCGTCATTTCGCTCGTGATCGCGGTGATCATAGGCATGAACCTGGAAAAGGGTTCGAACGATTCCCCGGGTACGGACTCGCCCGACCCGGCCACCGCGGACGGCACCGAGGACGCGGTCGACGAGGAACAACGGGAATGGGGCGAGTCCATGGCCCTTCGCGAGGCCGATGACCCCATGGCCCTGGGTGACGAGGACGCACCCGTGGTCATGATCGCCTACTCCGACTTCAC
>DXDP01000254.1 GCA_019115445.1 Candidatus Nocardiopsis merdipullorum | reverse complement strand
GACCACGTGCACATCGGCCGGGGCGATCTCCCGCGGCCAGACGATGCCCTTGTCGTCGTGGGACTGTTCCACGACCGAGGCGACCACCCGGGACACCCCGATGCCGTAGGAACCCATGGTGATGCGCTTGGGCTTGCCGTCGGCCCCCAGGGCGTCCACCTCGAAGGCGTCGGTGTACTTCCGGCCGAGTTGGAAGACGTGTCCGATCTCGATGCCGCGCGCCGTGTAGAGGGTGCCACGTCCGTCCGGTGAGGGGTCCCCGTCGCGGACCTCCGCGACATCGATGGTGCCGTCCGGGGTGAAGTCCCGGCCCACGACCAGGTCGACGACGTGGTGGTCCGCCTTGTCGGCGCCGGTGACCCAACGAGTACCGTTCACCACTCGCGGATCCACGAGATAGCGGACCTTGTTGTCCAGCAGCGCCTTGGGGCCGATGTAGCCAAGGACCAGGAAGGGGTTGGCGGCGAAGTCCGCCTCGTCGAGGATCGACACCTCGGTGGGCTCCAGCGCGGCTTCCAAACGCTCGAAGTCCACCTCGCGGTCCCCGGGGACACCGATCGCCAGGAGTTCCCACTCGTCGGTACCCGGAGCACGGGTCTTGACCAGGACGTTCTTGAGGGTGTCGGCCTCGCTGAAGTCCCGACCCAGGCCGGCGCCGTTCAGAAAGTCCACCAGTGTCCGGATCGTTGCGGTGTCCGGGGTGTGGTGGACCTTCGCCTCGGGCAGCCCTTCGATCGGCAATGCCTGCGGCACGGGGACCTCGACGGCCTCGACGTTGGCCGCGTACTCGGACTCGGTGCTGCGGACGAAGGTGTCCTCACCCGTGGGTGCGATCGCAAGGAACTCCTCGGACTTGGACCCACCCATGGCGCCCGCGGTCGCCGAGACGATCACGTACTCCAGGCCGAGCCGGTCGAAGATCCTCTGGTAGGCGGCACGGTGTTTGTCGTAGGAGGTCTGCAGTCCTTCGTCGTCGATGTCGAAGGAGTAGGAGTCCTTCATGTGGAACTCACGCCCGCGCAGTACTCCGGCCCGGGGGCGGGCCTCGTCGCGGAACTTCTCCTGGATCTGGTACAGGGCGACCGGGAAGTCCTTGTAGGAGGTGTACTCACCCTTGACCAGGAGCGTGAAGAGTTCCTCATGGGTGGGGCCGAGCAGGTAGTCGGCCCCCTTGCGGTCCTTGAGCCGGAACAGGGTGTCGCCGTATTCGTCCCAGCGGCCACTCGCCTCGAAGTACTCCTTGGGCAGAAGGGCCGGGAGGAGGACTTCCTGGGCGTCGATCGCATTCATCTCCTCGCGCACCACGGCGGCGACGTTCTCCAGGACGATCTTGCCCAGGGGCAGCCAGGAGTAGACGCCCGGTGCGGCGCGCCGGACGAATCCCCCACGCACGAGCAGCTTGTGGCTCGGCACTTCGGCGTCCGCCGGGTCCTCACGCAGGGTGCGCAGGAACAGGGTCGACATCCGCAGTAGCACGGCCACTCCTCGGTGAACACGCCCGGACGGGCGCGGGATACAGAATTTCTGGGGGATCCCAGGCTAGAGCATTCCCGGCGCTCATGTATCCCGGAGCGAGTGCTGTGGTGATGCCCTAACTTGAGAAGGATTTCGATGGAGGGGACGAAACATGGGACGTCGTCGTGCGCGGGACAGGGTCGAGGAACAGAAAGAGATTTCCGTGGTGCCCGGGGTCGATCTCCTGGCCGATGCCGACCGTCCCGAGTCCTGGTTCTTGTTGGTCAAGGGCACCCCACAGTCGCACGTGGATCTGTCCGACCCGGAGTACCTGGATTTTGCGTACATGCGGCGGATCGCGCACGCGGCCGACCTGGTCGCCCCGCAGGGTGCGCCGATCGACGCCTTGCACCTGGGTGCGGGGGCGTTCAGCCTGGCCCGGTATCTTGCCCACACCAGGCCCGGTTCGCGTCAACGTGCGGTGGACTCCGACGCAGCCCTGGTGGAGATGGTCCGTCGGCGCCTGCCGTTGGACCGCCGCGCCCGGTTACGCGTGGGCATCGGGGACGCTCGTGAGTGGATCGCGGCGCGCCACACCAACAGCGCGGACCTGATCATCTCGGACGTTTTCGCGGGGGCGTGCACCCCGGCTCATGTCACTTCTGTGGAGTTCTACACCGAGGCCGCCCGGGTCGTGCGCCCCGACGGGTTCGTCGTGGTCAACATCGGCGACGGATATGCCCTTCGACACACGCGGGCCCAGGTGGCGACGGTGCGCTCGATCCTGCCGCACGTGGTCATGACCGCAGAACCCGGGATTCTACGCGGGCGACGCTTCGGCAACCTCGTCCTGGTCGCCGGACACCGGCCCTTGCCCGCCGAGGAGCTGGGACGTCTTGCCCATCGCGACTCGGAACTCGCCCGACTGGTCGATGGAAAGGACCTGGAACGCTTCTCCTCCGGTCACACCGAGGTGCACGACGCCGACGCGGTCGATTCTCCCGCCCCGCCGGAAGACTTTTTCTGAAGGATGGCCGAAAGCGGTCACCATCCCCCACAGAACACGCGAAAGCTCTAGCGTTGACTTTGCGCGCCACCCCAGAACGCGCCGGGCGCCCGGGGCCCCCTGCCGGGCGCCCGTTGTTCTTCCTCGGTCGTCTCTTCCCGGGGCGGCCCATCAGCTCAACACGCCGCGACATTCGGCAACTATGGGTATACGCTGAGTGACACTTGAAGCTGCGTGTCCACCTGTTGGGGGAGATCAGCGATGCCGCCGTTCATCAGATCGACCCGGCGCCTGAGCGAGCATGCGAGACTGCTCCAGCACGTGCGAAGTATTCAGGAGCGCTGTGACCGGGCCCTGCCCTGGGAACCCGACACAGTGGGACTGCCCGAGAGCGACTCCGAGAGCGCCTTGGCCCGGATCAACGACGTCGCCTTCTACGCACATGCACGCGACGAAGTGTCGACCCTGGCGAGGATCTGCGCCCACCTGCTCCAGCTCCACCACCCCGATGGGGGCGAATACTGCGCGAACTGTCGCCTGCCCTGGCCGTGTCCGACCTTCGACGAGATGACCCACCTGCTGGGGTGAGCCCCGACCGGGCCCGGTGTCGGGCATCGCCCGCCGAAGTCGGGGCGCGATCCGACTTCGGCGAGCGACGGTCCTCTTCTGCCTGCCCTCGACTTCAGCGCCCCACGAGCGAGTCGTCGGGCACCCTCACCGGACCAGGCACAGCTCCAGAGCGTAATACTGAAACATGTTCTACCGCAAGCCGGGCGGACGGCTCACACTCGACAACCACACAACACCAAAACAAAGGTTGCACGGCGTCACGTTTTCCACACTCCATGGAAAAAGGAATTCGACCATTCATCGAGGGGCCGAGAGGGAACGTTCCTCAACCCACCCTTGTAGCCAGCAAATACGCGCTCGGAGAATCCGCGTCGACGATATCGGTGACCCGCCACACCTGACCGCCCACGCTGAAAGTATCACCCACACGCACGTCGATCATCGGCGTACGACGCCACTCCTTGGGACCACCGATCTTGGCCACCGACGCACCACCGTCGTCCACCCAGAAGGCCCCGCCACCCACCGGTCCCCCGAGGAAGCGGTCGTTCCTTCCGTAGCTGATCTTCTCCTGCGCACCGACCTCATGACTCACGTGGTTCCAGTCCCAACCGTCTCGATTTCATGGGAAAGCGCCGCCAGGCTATCGCCGACGGAGTTGCAGCACAGGCATATCCGTCACCATAACGCTGATTCAAAAGAATAGTCGACAAAAGTAATATGCGGGCCAGGACTTTGGTCCCGACCCGCACGAAGAAAACGGACCAACAAAAATTATTTCTGTTCTCGCCGTTAACCCCGTCGTCCCTTGAGCTTGCCCGCCAAGGTTTCGAAGGCCGAACTGAACGGGTGGTCATGCACCATGTACGTCCAGGTCATGGAAGGTCGTTTGACCCCGACATCGCTCACATCGAGCCGACCGTCCTTGACCTCCAGTTCCTCGAAACTCTCGGCGGCACGGGCCCGAGCATCGTCCAGGAACCCCTTGAAGACCGGGACCGCCTCACGGTTGAACTCGTCCAACGGGTCCCTGCGCCCGAGGAAACGCAGGTGGATACCTTCCCGCAGCTCCGACAGGAAAGCGTTGTGATTGGTCCACCCACGATCCAGGTGGTGAAGGGTGATCAGACGAGCCGCTCGAGCGACCTGTTCCTCGGCTTCCTCGACGTCGGTCTCTCCCTCGGAACTTCCGTCATCGTTGTCGGCGGCCTTTGCCAGTTCCTCGACCAGCTCGGCGTGTCTTTCCTTCCGGTCCCTGCGGATGTGCCGGTCCCCCTGGTCACCGGTGAGGACCAACTCGCGGTGTTCGAGCACCACGTCGCGCTGGACGTCGATGAGCTGGTTGTAGCGCCAGGTGTTGCGATGCACCTCCAGGAGCTGCCCCTCGGCGACCCGCTGTGCGTGGTCGACCATGTCGAGCCAGCCCTCGTCGGTGATCTCCCCTTCGTCCGTGGTCCGGTAACCGGTGGTCTCCGGTGCGTTGTTGACGAGCAGGTCGTCGTCCATGCTCACGAAGAAGAGGGAATCGCCGGGATCACCCTGCCGACCGGCCCGACCGCGCAGTTGCCCGTCCAGGCGACTGCTCGGGTAGCGGCCGAAGCCCATGACGAACAGGCCACCGCTCTCCACGACCCGTTCCCGGTCGGACATGTCGCTGCCACCCAACCGGATGTCGGTTCCCCGGCCGGCCATCTGTGTCGACACGGTGATCGCACCGTAGGTTCCGGCTTCGGCGATGATGGCGGCCTCGTCGGCGTCGTTCTTGGCGTTGAGGACCACGCACTCCAGACCGGCTTCTCCCAGACGCCCGGCCAGCAGCTCCGATTCGGCCACGTCCTGAGTACCGATGAGGATGGGGCGCCCCGTCTTGTGGACCTCTTCCACCTTGGCGACGAGGGCATCCTCTTCCTCCTCGCGGGTGGCGTACAGACGAGTTCCGTGGTCCTCGCGGACGTTGGGCTTGTTGGAAGGGATGACCGCGACCTCGAGTTCGTAGAACTCACGCAGCTGTTCGGCCACCGCCATGGCCGTACCGGTCATACCCGCGAGCTTGGGATACCGCAGCACCAGGGACTGGACGGTGAGGGAATCCAAGACCTCCCCGGTCTCGCTGACCTCCACCTTCTCCTTGGCCTCCACGGCGGCCTGCAGGCCGTCCGGCCACCGTTGCAGCAGGGCGATGCGTCCCCGCGACTCGTTGATGATGCGCACCTCACCGTCACGCACCACGTAGTGGACATCGCGTTGGAGCAGCGAGTGGGCGTGCAGGGCCAGGTTGACCTGGGGAAGCAGGGACTCCTCGTCCTCGGCGTACAGGTCCACCCCCCCGAGGGCCTCCTCGACGGCGTCGATACCCGCGTCGGTGAGCTGGACGTTGCGTCCCTCACCGTCGATCTCGTAGTGCAGACGTGGCTTGAGGGTACGGACCAGCTCGGCCATCTCCACGTCCGCCGCCAGGCTCTCGGCCGCACCCGCCAGGACCAACGGGACCCGCGCCTCGTCGACGAGCACCGAGTCGGCCTCGTCGATGATGGCCACTTCGGGGGGCGGCACGACCCGGTCGGCGACGTCGGTGACCATGCGGTCCCGCAGCACGTCGAAGCCCAGCTCGCTGACGGCCGCGTAGGTGATGTCCTGGGAGTAGGCCTTCCGACGTTCCTCCGGTGTGGAGTCCTCGCTGATCCACCCGACGGTGACCCCGAGCATGGTGTACAGGGGGAGCATCCATTCCGCGTCACGCCTGGCGAGGTAGTCGTTGACGCTGAGCAGGTGCACGCGCTTACCGCGCAGAGCGAGCCCCGCGGCGGCAAGGGCACCCGCAAGGGTCTTGCCCTCACCGGTGGCCATCTCCGCGACATGACCGTCGAGAAGGGCCATCACACCGAGGAGTTGAACGTCGAACGGTCGTTCCTCGAGAGTGCGTCGCGCAGCCTCGCGGCCGACCGCGCACAGCAGGACGAGATCGTCACGCTCGTAGGGAAGTTCCGCGTTGCCGAGGTCGATGGCCTTCTCGGTCAGCTCGGTGTCACTGAGCTCACGCAGACCCTCTTCCTCGGCCTCGATCGCCGACAGGAGCTTGGTATAAGGCCGCAGATCCACCGCCCCCGGCTTGCCCAGGAGTCGGCGGACGCTTTCCGCCATTCGTCCGAACACCACGCCAGGGTAACGCCGGACACAACCTTTTCGTTCCCCCGAGGCGGCCAGGTACCGGCACGGGGCACCCCGTCCTCGACCCCGGACGGTACGCACCCGCTGGTCATCGGGGCGGGCAAGGGCGATCCGTCATCACACCAATTGGTTTGGGGATCGTTGACTCGCCTCGACGGCCATCGCGTGCTTGACGAGGGTCACCAACACCTGAACCACCGACTCCTTCTCCCGCGCGTCGCAGTGGACGATCGGTACCTCCGCTCCCAGGTCGAGGGCCTCACGCAGCTCCTCGGTGCTGTAACCGGTCTCGGAGTCGAACTGGTTGATGGCCACGACGAACGGGATCCGATACTGCCGTTCGAAGTAGTCCAGGGCCTGGAAGGCGTCCTCCAAGCGACGGATGTCGGCCAGGACCACCGCGCCCAGGGCTCCACGGACCAAGTCGTCCCACATGAACCAGAAACGTTGTTGTCCGGGTGTACCGAAGAGGAACAGGGTCAGGTCGGTGTCCAGTGAGATACGGCCGAAGTCCATCGCGACCGTGGTACTGGTCTTGTCCGGTGTGTGCGACAGGTCGTCCACATCTGCGCTCGCTGCGGTCACAGCGGCCTCTGTACGGACCGGGGGGATCTCCGAGACAGCACCGACGAACGTGGTCTTTCCGACTCCGAAGCCCCCGGCGACAATGATCTTCGTGGACAACTCGGTCGATGCATGGACATTGTTCGTGCTTTTGGCTGGATCGATCACAATTAGTCCTAGCGAGAGTGCCCGGCCTGTACGGACGTCAAGAGCGCACAGCCCGGTCCTGAGGGGTACGGCTGCCGCGGGGGTCCGAACCACCCCGGAAGGCGGCCGCCCCATGGAACCTAACACTGGAAAGCCTTCAGGAAGGCCGTTTCCACACATTGAAGTGAAAACCACACCGACCGTCCTCGTGTGGTGCCGTCCCCAGCCGGCACAGAAGACCTTCGAGGGAACGAATCATTTTCGGCCGCTTTCGGCCGCGTCGATCCCTGTCCGTCAGCGTCTCCGAAGTCTACGGTGGTGGGAAGGGCACCGTTTGCCACACGGTCGCGGAAACAGACTCCTGGCACGAGAACGCGATCGCGGCGGAGCCCCGCGGCGTCACGGGCATCACCGCAACACCCACGTCTCGCTCTTCGGCGTCGGTGCGGTCTCCCGGGCGGCGTTGCGGACCCCACCGGCCCACAACCGTCCACGTGGGCCGGTGGCGGCCGGTCCGGTGAACTCACCCCTCGGTGACGGCGGCGCATAGGATGGACACCCTCCCCCGGCTGCGGTCGGCTCCACGCAAAACCCGTGTCCCTTCCCGTGCGCTCGTGCGGGAAAGCGCCGTGCGACCACGAAGCCGGGAGGAACACCACGAACGTACACACTCTTTCCGAGGGATCCGAGAAGCTCACATGTCCGATCAGCGCATCGTCCGCCCCACTCCCATCAGCGGTTTCCCCGAGTGGTCTCCCCAGATCCGGGCCGTGGAGCAGCAGTGGCTGGACCATATCCGCGCAGGCTTCGAGTCCTTCGGCTTCGCCTCGATCGAGACCCCGTCCGTGGAGAACCTGGAGACACTGATGGCCAAGGGCGAGACCTCCCAGGAGGTCTACACCCTGCACCGGCTCCAGGCGGACGGCAAGGACGATTCGGACGCCCGACTCGGATTGCACTTCGACCTGACCGTGCCCTTCGCCCGGTACGTCGCCCAGCACTTCAACGAGCTGACCTTTCCGTTCAAGCGTTACCAGATGCAGCGGGTCTGGCGGGGAGAGCGCCCCCAGGAGGGTCGCTTCCGCGAATTCACCCAGTGCGACATCGACGTGATCGACGTCGACTCCGTACCACTGCACTTCGATGCCGAACTGCCACGCATCATCCACCGGGTACTCAGTGGTCTGGACATCCCGGCCTGGACGCTCAGCGTCAACAACCGCAAGGTGTTGCAAGGCTTCTACGAAGGGGTGGGGATCAAGGACCCGATCGTGGTCATCCGTGCCGTGGACAAACTGCACAAGATCGGGGACGACGGTGTCCGGGAGATCCTGCTCGCCGACGGACTGACCGGTGAACAGATCGATGCCTGTCTGCGGCTGGCGCGTGTGAAGGACACCGGCGCGGCCGTTGCCGATCAGGTTCGGGCCCTGGGTGTGGAGTCCGAACTGCTCGAGGAGGGGCTGACCGAACTCGCCTTCGTCCTGAACGATCTTTCCGATCTGCCCGAGGGCAGTGTCGTCGCCGACCTGTCGATCGCCCGTGGCCTGGACTACTACACCGGCACGGTCTACGAGGCCTCCTTCGACGACGACCCCGAGTACGGGAGCATCTGCGCGGGCGGGCGCTATGAGAACCTCGCCGGTCAGTTCATCCGCCGTAAGCTCCCCGGTGTGGGTCTTTCGATCGGGTTGACGCGTATCTTCGCCAAGCTCGTCGCGGAGGGAAGGATCACCGAGGGTCGCATGTGTCCCACCGACGTCATGGTCGTCGTTCCCGGTGCCGACAGCCGCACCGATGCGTTGCGCACCGGTGAACTGCTGCGCTCACGCGGATTCGACACGGAGGTCTTCCACTCCACCGCCAAGATCGGTAAGCAGCTCCAGTACGCGTCGAAGAAAGGCATCCCCTTCGTGTGGTTCCCACCCTTCGACGAGGACGGAAATCACGAGGTCAAGGACATGGGCACCGGGGAGCAGGGTGCTGCGGACCCGAGAACCTGGTCACCGCACAACACACAGGGCCAGAACTCGGGGTGATCGCGGCAGGACGCACGGTGCCGGGAGTGGGCCCGGGGCCCACTCCTGGACACCGTTCGGGAACGGTGCAAGACTTACGGATCAGTTCCCCCACCGAAGCGCCGTGTCGCCCCGGTTCCCGAGCAAACGAGGTCATGTTCCACCCTCGCCACAACCTGCCCCTGTCCACCGGTGAGTTCATCCGGTTCGTCGGTCGTGAACGCGACATCGTCGACCTGGCTCGTCTCCTGGGCAGCGCCCGGATGGTCACACTGACCGGTACGGGGGGAATCGGCAAGACCCGCTTGGCCCTGCACGTGGCCGAGCGTGTCCTGCGTCGTTTTCCGGACAGTGCACGCTTCATCGACCTGAGTGAGTCCGTCACCCACGACCATGTCCTGCGGACGGTCGCCAACGGTCTGCACGCCGTGGAGGACGGTCGGCGCACCACGACCGAGGCGATCATCACCGCTTTGCGGACACAGAACACACTGCTGCTCCTGGACACCTGCGAGCGCGCGGTCGGCCCGCTGGCACAACTGTGTCAGGCGATCCTGCGGAACTGCCCCCGGGTCCGTATTCTCCTGACCAGTAGGCAGCCCCTGCACGTACCGGAGGAGAGCATCTGGCGGGTGCCGCCGCTGTCACTGCCTTCCCGGCCCACACCCACCGATCCCCACGCCGCCGAACCCGCACCTCTGCCTCGCCGCGACGCCCACCGCTACGAGTCGGTGCGTCTTTTCGTCAATCGTGCGCACGCGGCCCGGGCCGGCTTCGAGATGACGCGGGAGAACTCCGGCCACATCGCGGAGATCTGCCGGTTGCTCGACGGGGTACCCCTGGCCATCGAACTGGCCGCGGCACGGGTCCGGGTACTGTCCGTCCAACAGATCCTTCGCCGTCTGGACGATCGTTTCCAGCTGCTGACCAGTGACGGCTCCGACGATCTACCGCCCCGCCAACGCACACTGCGCGCCGTCCTGACCTGGAGCCATGATCTGCTGAGTGAGCCAGAACGGCTCCTGTTGCACCGTCTGTCGGTGTTCAACACCTGGTCCCTGGAAGCGGCCGAGAAGGTGTGCGCCGGCGACGGTGTGGAGGCATCCGACGTTCTTTCGCTGCACTTCTCACTGCTGGACAAGTCTTTGATCGTCATGGACGTGGAACTCGACGGTCGCACACATTACCGGCTCACCGAAACCGTACGTGCCTACGCCGCCGAGCGCTTGGCGGCCGAAGGATACGAGCAGCGGATGTGGGAGCGGTACCTGGACTTTTGCGTCACATATCTGGAGGAGGCCACACGAGCGGCGTCCACACCGATGCGGTGGAAGGAACGTCTGACCCTGCTGCGTCTGCTCGATCATCACCGGGAGAACCACTTCCGTGTGGTCTCCTTCGCTCTGTCTCAGGGGTTGGTGGACCATGCACTGCGTATCTGTGTCGCCTTGCGCACCCACTGGATCGTTCGGGACCTGGCCGCGGAGGGCAGCCGTCTCCTGGAGCAGGCCCTTGACACCGAACCCGACCTGCAGTCCCCGCCCTTGAGGGCGCGTGCCCTGGCGCTGCACGCCGAACTCCGACTGGACCTGGACCCCAGCCCCTCGATCCTCACACACGCGCGGTGTGCCCTGGAGGCGGCCCGTGGCTGCCGGGAGCCCAACGCTGCCGCCTCCGCCCTGATCAGCTTGGCCCATCTGTCACTGCGCGACGGTTCGCCGAGCGAAGCCGAACTGTACACAGAGCAGGCACGGACGTGGGCCGCACAGACCCCGGATCCCCTGACGGAGGGTGCCCACCTCTCGGTACTGGCGTTGCTGGCCCGACGCAAGGGCGAACCGGACGTGGCGGTCGAGTATCTGGAGCAGTGCATCGCCCTGGGTGAGAAGCTCGGTGATCGCTGGAGCGTGGCCCGCTGCCTGTACCTGCTCGGAAGGATCGCCTCCGAGCGTGACGATCATCACAGGGCCCGATCCCTGATGCACGAGGCCCTGGCCGTGTTCACCGAGCTGTCCGCTTCCCCCGCCGCCGCCCGCTGCGCCAGATCCCTGGGGCGGCTGCAACTGGCAGCGGGCCGGATATTGGAAGCCCGTACCTCGCTGACGACCTGTTTGCGGATCAGCTTCGCCTCCGGACAGCGGATCGCGGTGGCCCGCGCCTTGGAGGCCCTCGGCGAACTCGCACTGGCCGAGGAGGAGGCAGAACGTGCCGCCGCCCTGGCGGGGGTGGCCGCGGCCCTACGCACTTCTTTGGACCGCCCGTCCGCGGAGACCGTGCGACTGCGCTCAGCGGTGGAGCGCAGGATCGGCCCGTCCCGGGCCATCGAGGCATGGGACGCCTGGCGGTCCCTACCGCTGGAACAGGTCCGCGACCGTGCTCTGGCCTTTCCCCTTCCGGAGAAACCCACCCCGGACCTTCGACGCCCCCTCACCCCTCGGGAGCGGGAGATCGCCGAGCTCGCCGAGCAGGGACTGTCCAACCGAGAAATCGCCGAGCAACTGACGATCAGCCAGGCCACCGCGGCCCGACACATCGCAAACATCTTCCGCAAACTCTCCATCTCCTCCAGAGAGCAACTGACCGGTTGGAGCGCACCTCGTTGAACAGTGACGAACCGGAAGGATTACCGGGAAGCACTTGCACAGTGCGCGTGCACCCGCTAAGACAGACTCCAGGTAATACATCCCTGGACCATGTCTGCCCTTGCCCGTTTCCATCGCCGGTGAGGACCCCCAGCAGCCCCTGACAACATGTGAAGGCCATGGCATCACTGAGCTCCCCAGCGCGGAACAACCTTCCGCGACCGAGCACCGGCTTCGTGGGCCGTGAACGGGACCTGAGCGATCTGCTCCGCCTCCTCGACTCCAGCCGCTCCGTCACCCTCTGTGGTAGCAACGGCTTGGGATCTCTTCTCTCAAGCGAGCGTTTTCCCGTTCCAGTTTCCGGATCTGCTCAGCCTCGTTCACAGAGGCTGGCGAGGGTGT
>DXDP01000253.1 GCA_019115445.1 Candidatus Nocardiopsis merdipullorum | reverse complement strand
ACGGTGCTTGTAGTACTTCAAGTGTAGTTGATGCGTGATCGGCGCGCACAGTCAGGAAATCCATGCGAACTCTCACCTACGCCGTCGCCGTGTCCTTGGACGGCTTCGTATGCGCCCCCGACGGTTCCTTCGACTTCTTCCCCGGCGGACAGGAGATCGGTGACACAGGGGAGTACATCTTCGGTGAGTTCCCGGAGTTGACACCCACCCATATACGCGAACACTTCGGCATCCAGGCCCCCAACAAACACTTCGACACGATGCTGCAAGGGCGAGGTTCCTACCAGGTGGCCCTGGACGCAGGACTCACTCGCCCCTACGCACACATGCGCGAATACGTCTTCTCGAGCACTCTCCCGCACGTTGTGGACCCACACGTGAGTGTCGTTGCCGGCGATCCGATGGCCACGGTCCGCGAACTGAAACAGGAAAAGAGCGCACTCGACATCTGCCTGGTCGGCGGCCCCACGATCGCGGGCGCACTGCTCCCGGAGATCGACACGCTCCTGCTCAAGCGCTATCCGGTGGTCGCCGGGGCCGGGAAACCGGTCTTCCAGGGCGCATTCACACCGACCGCCTTCGAGCGAACGCAGAGCGTCGCCTTCGACAGCGGCGCGGACTACACGTTCTTCACTCGGGCAAGCGGCTCGTGATGTGCACACGAGTCACCTCAGTGCGAGCGCAGTTCCCGGGCACGGACGGCCGCAGCGTTGCGGTTGGACACCCCGAGCTTGTTCATCAAGTTGGTCACGTGCACACTCACCGTCTTCGGTGAGATGAACAACGCCTTTCCGATTTCCCGATTGGTCCGGCCCTTGGCCACCTCCGTCAACACTTCCCTCTCTCTTGGCGTCAACCCCGCGAACGGCCCGGTGGTCGAACGGCCACGTGTGGGTTCGGGGCTTCCGTCGGTCAGAGCGATGTGTCGAACGGGGGCTCCAACGGCGGTTTCCTGTGTGGGCAGGGGCAGGTCGTACCGAAGAGCGCGGCGTTCGGCCTGGACGGTGGCCAGGCCGATGCCGTGTCGGGCACCGAGTGCGTGCGCCGCGACCAGGTGTTCGTGTGCGCGTTCTCGTTCATCGGCACGTAGGGCGATGCCTGCCGTGGCAAGGAGCAGGTGTGCCTGTCGGAGAACCATGCGCCACCGACCTGCGTAGGCGACTCCGGCCTCGCTCTCGGCCAGGGCCGTGCCGGGGTCGTCGGCCAGCATCGCACGGAGCAGGTATCGGCTCATACGTTCCCTGGGGTGGGCACTGTCGCTCGGTAGACGGAAGGAGGCCTCGGTCAGCCCGGTCACAAGATCGTCGGCCGCCTGTTCCCAACCGGGCTCGTCCCGAAGCATCGAGGCCACAAGGACCGCGGAGTCCAGGACACTCAACGCACCGCCCTGTTCGGCATCGATGCGGTCGAGCAACCCCAGGGCGATCTCCAGTGCCCGAGCCGGACGACCGTTGTGGGCGGCCTCCAGCATCGACAGGATGTGGATCGGCATGTGCTCTCTGGGAGAGCTGCTGCGCTCGGGCAACAATCGTCCGAACTCCTCCCGTGCCTCGGCGAAACGGTCCAGGTCCCAACGCTGCAGGGAGATCTGCATGATCAGGGTCTGGACCCGGGCATCGACCAGGGGATTGCCGACGGCACGCGCAAGTACTTCCTCGGCCCGATCCAGCTCTCCTTGCTCACTCAGGAGCGAGGCCAGCCCGTAGGAGAAGAAGGCGCCCTGGCTGTGTGCCAGTCCCAGCTCCCCACAGCGCCGCAGACCCTGTGCGTACATATCGGCCGCCTCCTGGAACCGGCAGTGCTCACCGAGCCCGGCAGCCAGGTTGATCAATCCACGAATCTCCACCTGGGGATGGCCGTGTTCCCGGGCGATCTCGATGCCCTCGGCAAATTGTGCGAAATTGGTCTTGTGGTCCTCACCGACCACTGTCGTGCCGAGAGTGATGAGGGTGTCGGCCTCGCTGTGTCGGTCCCCGACCCGGCGAGCCAGCTCCAAGGCCCTGCTCGCGGAACGGCGCCCCTGCTCCAGATGGCCACGCATCATCAGGGTCGCAGCCAGGGTGGCGCCGATGGTTGCGTTGAGGGGATGACCCTCGGGCAGGACGACCGCAGCGTCCGCCAGATCCTCCAGAGCACCGTCGCGACCGAGGTCCTTGAGCGCGCTGCCACGGGCGTGCCGCAACCCCGCGACCAGAACGGGATTCTCGGGTCGAGGACCACCCGGGTCGTGGTGGCCGAAGACACCGAGCTCACGCAACCCGGCGGAGGCGTGGTCGATCGCGCGGCGCAGCACCCCGGCCTCCCGGGAAGCCTCGGAGGCCCGGCGCAGGACCTCTCCGAGGGGGTGACCGATGAGCTCTTCGGCGTCGGGCACGCGTTCCCACAGTTCCAGGACACGTTCGTACAGGGCCACCTGTTCGGGGTAGGCGGCCGCGCATTTTGCCCGGTCGGCGGCTTGCCATGCGGTGGTCAGTGCCAGCGGTTGGTCGTGGGCCGCGTGGGCGTGGTGGGCGAGTTGGGCCGCCGCGGCGATCTCGGTCGGTCCGGGGATGTCGTGTTCGAGGGCCTCGGCGAAGCGCCGGTGGGCGCGTACCCTCTCGCCCGGGAGCAGCTCGGTGTAGACGGCCTCGGCCAGCAGAGCGTGCCGGAACCGGTAGCCGTCGGTGGTGGTACGCAAGACTTGGGCGTCGATGGCTTCGCGCAGTGCGGTGTCCAGTTGTTCCTCGGTGATACCGGCACGGTGGGCCACTGCCGCGAGCAGGGCGTGGTCGATCTGTTCGCCGGCGGCCGCGGCCAGGCCGAGGACCCGTCTTGTCGTGCCGGTGAGGGGTTCCACCGAGGCCAGCAACAGGTCCCGTGGCCCGTCGGGCAGCGGGGCGCCTCCCGGTGCACCGACACCGGCCCCGCTCAGGAGTGCTTCCACGAACAACGGGTTTCCGCCGGTGCGTTCGTAGAGCAGGTCCATGTCTGCCGGGTCGAGACTCACACCCCGCAGTCCGGCCGCCTGGGCAGCGGCCTCCTCTCTGCTGAGGGTGGCCAGATCCATCCGGAAGACCCGGTGCTGTCGTTCGAGTTCGGGGAGCAGGCGACGCAGGGGGTGAGTGCGGTGCAGGTCGTCGGTGCGCACGCTGATCAGCAGCTGAAGGGGGACGTCCGGCAAGCTGCGCAGCAGGAACACCAGGAGGTCGCGGGTGGAGGCATCGGCCCAGTGCAGGTCCTCGATCACCAGTGTGAGTCCCCGGGGTCGGGTGTGCTTCTCCAGGAACGTCAGCACCGATTCGAACAGTCGCGCGCGGCTCTCTCCTCCACCGCTGGGACGTGTGCCTTCCTCGGGGATCAGGCGGGACAGTTCCCCGCTCTCCAGGGGAGAGGGTGTCCCGTCCGTACCGCGGGAGAGTTCGCGCAGGAGGGCGCTGAACGGGGCGAAGGGGATACCGTCCGCACCGAGTTCGAGGCAACCTCCCACCGCGGAGCGTCCCAAAGGGGTGAGGTCGAGGTATTCACGGATCAGACGGGTCTTGCCGACCCCTGCCTCCCCGCACACCAGGACCGCACGCACGCCCTCTTCCAGAGCACGTCGGGCGTCGGCGGTCAGGAAGGCGAGTTGGCGGTCGCGCCCGACGAAGACCGAATCGGCAGGGACGGTCCCGGAAGAGAAGGAGGCTGGATCCTGCATGAGGACAGTATGTCGCTCCTTCACGGTTTTCCCCACCGAGATGTGCAGGCATATGTTTGTTTTCTCGTCCGGGTTCTCTTTTCGCTGCGGAAGCAGTGTGTCCTGCCCCGAGACGAGTGGGGGGCACACGTCCTCGGGGAGGGGCGGGTTCAGGCAGCTCCGAGCCACAGATCGGGGCCGAAGACCTCGTAGTGGATGAAGCGTGCGGGAACACCTCGGCGTAGGAATTGTCCCCGTACCTCACGCATGAACGGCAGCGGACCACACATGTAGACCTCGGCCCCTTCGGGGATGTTCACCTCGGAAAGGTCCATCTGTCCTTCGTGGTCCCCACCCTTGCTCTCGTACCAGATCTGGAGGGAGGCTTCGGGCAGGGAGTCGACCAGGACGGTGGTCTCGTCACGGTGGGCGTGCTCCTCGGGGCCGTGGTCGGCGTGCAGGACCAGGACCTGGCGCTCACTCTCGGTCTCCACGAGCCGGTGGAGCATGGCAACCATCGGTGTGCAACCGATCCCGGCGGAGACCAGGACCAGGGGGTGATCGCCCTCGGGGAGGGTGACGTCCCCGGCCGGGGCCGAGACCATGATGGTGTCCCCCGGCAGTGCACTGTCGTGCAGGAGCGTGGACACCTCCCCGGCGGGGTTCTCCCCGGCGCGAAGCCGTTTGACCGTGATGCGGCGGCGCTTGCCGTCCCAACCGGTGAGTGAGTACTGACGGGCCTGGTGTACTCCGTCGGGCATGCGCATTTGAACACTGACGTACTGCCCGGCCTGGAAGTCGGGTGCCTGGTCCTCGTCCCCCGGCTCGAGGGTGAGGGAGACGGTGTCGGGTGTTTGCTCCGTACGCTCGGCGACCTTCCAGGGTCTCCAGACATCACGACCGGTGAGTCCGGACTCGGCGTACAGACGAGCTTCCATCGCGATGAGGCTGCCGGCCATGAGCCAGTACACCTCGTCCCAGGCGGCAACCACCTCGGGGGTGGCCGCATCGCCGAGGGTGTCGGCAATGGCACCGAAGAGGTACTTGTGCACGATCACGTACTGGTCCTCGGTGACACCGAGGGAGACGTGCTTGTGCGCGATGCGTGACAGCAGGGTGTCGGGGCGCTCGTCGGGGTTTTCCAGCATCGCCTCGGCAAATCCCGCCACGGATCCGGCCAGGGCCCTGCGCTGCTCACCACTGGCCTGATTGCCCCGGTTGAACAGGCCGTCGAGGAGTTCGGGGTGCTCCCCCAGCATCGTGTCGTAGAAGTGGGCAGTGATGGTGTCCAGGTGTTCTGCGATGACGGGAAGTGTCGACCGGACCGTGGCTGCGGATTCGGCGGAGAGCACGTGTCCTCCTTCGTGTCGGGCCAAGACCCGACCAAATAATTGGTATTTCAAATGCATATTAAATCCGCTTCGACGCCGGCCTCACCCAGGGTCCACTTGGCAAGGCTCCACCCGCGGTGCCCGGGACGAACAGCCTCCGAGAACAGGGACGAAAGGCGCACGGAAGGGAGGGGCGAGAGTCATCTTTCGGCGCACGGACCGGCCCCCATCAGAGGCTCTCGGGATGTGGGGATGATCACCGAGGCCGTCGACGACCGGCTCCGCCACCTGCGGGTTCGAGGTGGGGCCCCGGTCCGGGCATCACTCCTGCTCACCGTCGAACGGTGATTCTTGCAACAGCACCAGGGTCTCACGCGCGGGAGCATCGGCCAGGGAGGCCACCGTCACCGCGTCCAACGAGGCGTAGAAGGCCTCACGTGCCTCACGCAGGGCTCCGCGCAAGCGGCAGGCAGAACGCAGCGGGCAGGGAGGATCACCCTCGCAACTGGCAAGGTCCCCGGACCCCTCCAACTCACGCACGATCGCACCGACCGAAACGCGCCGTCCCTCGTCCGTCAGAAGCAGCCCACCCCCACGGCCACGCCGTGCCTCCACCAGACCCATCTCCGCCATACGCGCAACGGCCTTGGCCATGTGTGTGTAGGGCACGGCGAGCATGGTGGCGACAGTGCGGGTGGTGAGCAATTCCCCTTCCCGGGCCACCGCCAACCGCATGATCAGCCTCAGGGAGACATCGGTGAAGGCGGTCAGACGCATGTCCACCAACCTAGGCCACACCGGTCCAAGACATACCCACGACCTGGAAGGAATCCGGAAAGGAAGCCTTCTCCTCACACGGGGATGATCCGACGGGGAAAACAGGTTGTATCCCGAAGAAAACCGATGACGGGCAGCGTGCGATGATGCTGTGCGTACCGGCCCGTGAGCGTCTCGGCGCCATGAAGCACGGTGCGCACAAGCACGGGCCCGTACACACGCGGCCCAGAACAGGGCCGTGTCGTCCCTGCTCAGGGACTCGCGCGCTCGGCGCGCACGCCATATTTCGTCCACACGTCCGGGGACACCCACCGTGGTGCCTCGAGACAACGAAGGAACGATCGACATGAGCACCCCAGCCAAGAAACCTGACAACAGTGCCTCGCTCTACGGCGGTGTCACCCATCGGCGCGTCACCGTTCGTGACCTGACCCGGGCCAAGGAACGCGGTGAGCGTTGGCCGATGTTGACCTCCTACGACGCCACCAGTGCCCGGATCTTCGACGAGGCCGGCATCCCGGTCCTGCTCGTCGGCGACTCCGCGGGAAATGTCGTCTACGGCTACGACACCACCGTCCCCGTCACCGTCGACGAGCTCCTGCCCCTGGTGGCCGGGGTGGCCCGTTCCACCGAACGGGCACTCGTCGTTGCCGACCTTCCCTTCGGCTCCTACGAGGGGTCACCCCAACAGGCCCTGGAGACCGCTACGCGCTTTTTGAAGGAAGGACGCGCCCAAGCCGTCAAGCTCGAGGGCGGCGAAGAGGTCGCCCCGCAGGTGGAACTGCTCGTCGGGGCAGGCATTCCCGTGATGGCCCACATCGGGTTGACCCCCCAGTCGGTCAACACGATCGGGGGTTTTCGTGTCCAGGGACGGGGCCGGGCTGCCGAACAGCTCCTCCAGGACGCCAAGGAAATGGAGCGGGCGGGCGCGTTCTCGGTCGTCCTGGAAATGGTGCCGAGCGATCTTGGCACCGAGGTCACCGAGCAGTTGGCCATTCCGACCGTGGGTATCGGCGCCGGTGCGGGTACCGACGCCCAGGTGCTGGTCTGGCAGGACATGGCCGGCATGAGCCCGTGGACACCGAAGTTCGTCAAGACCTACGCCGCCCTGCACGAAACACTGCGTGAGGCCGCCAAGGCCTACGCCTCCGAGGTGGTCGAGGGAAGTTTCCCCGAGGAGAAACACACTTTCTCCTCCTGACCGGTACTCGTGGTCAGAACCGCCGTCCGGTTCCTTCCGGGCGGCGGTTCTGCATATCAGGTCAGTGAGTCCCGGCACTGTACCGAACGGTACTCGGTAGTACAGTGCTGTTCCGACGATCGGCACCGACCCGGCCGTGCTCGGCCTTCGGGAGGACTGACAAACTCATGCGCATCTCCATGCCGCTCCAGTACGAGGGTGAGCCCAAGTCTGCGGTCGACAAGGTCGTGGAACTGGAAAAAGCAGGGCTTGACGCCGTGTGGGTCGCCGAGGCCTACGGTTTCGACAGCCCCACCCTCATGGGGTACCTCGCGGCCCGCACCGAACGTGTCGAGATCGGCGCGGCGATCCTTCCGTTGTACAGCCGCACCCCCACGCTCGTGGCGATGACCGCGGCCGGGCTGGACAACCTCTCCGACGGCCGTGCCGTCCTCGGCCTGGGAGCGAGCGGACCCCAGGTCATCGAGGGTTTCCACGGAATTCCCTACACCAAACCCCTTGCCCGTACCCGTGAGACCATCGAGATCTGCCGCAAGGTGTGGGCCCGCGAGGATCGCCTCACCCACGACGGGTCCGTGTTCCAGCTGCCCCTGCCGCCCGAACAGGGAACCGGGCTGGGCAAACCGCTGAAGATCATCAACCACCCGGTACGATCCCGGATCCCGATCTACGTCGCCTCCCTGGGCGTGAAGAACGTCGCCATGACCGCCGAGATCGCCGACGGTTGGCTCCCTCACCTGTTCATCCCCGAAAAGGCCGACCTGGTGTGGGGCGACTCCCTTGCCAAGGGCAAGGCCAGGCGTGACCCCGAACTCGGGGACCTGGAGATCTCCGCCGGGGGGATGCTCGCCATCGGTGAGGGCGAGGACACCAAGAAGCTCCTCGACTTCGTGCGCCCCATGATCGCGTTGTATGTCGGCGGCATGGGTGCCAAGGGCAAGAACTTCTACAACACGGTGGCCCGCCGTTACGGCTACGAGGAGGCCGCCGAGAAGATCCAGGACCTGTACCTGGACGGCAAGAAGGACGAGGCCGCCGCCGCTGTCCCCGAGGAATTCGTGGAACTGACCAACATGGTCGGTCCCGAATCCTACGTGCGCGAACGTGTGGAGGCCTTCCGTGCCGCAGGGGTCACCCGCCTCAACGTCACACCCGTCGGGGAGAACCCGGCGGCACTCATCGAAAAGGTCAAGGGCTGGGTGTCCTGAGGATCGGACCGGGGGCGAGCCGCCCTGCGCCTCACCCCCGGTGCTCTTCTAAACGCCGGTGATCCTGACCCCCGCGTGGGTCTTGTAGCGGCGGTTGACCGCGATGAGGTTGGCGGTGAAGGCTTCGACCTGGTGGGCGTTGCGCAGGCGTCCACCGAAGATGCCGCGTACACCCGGGATCCGGTCGGCCAGGGCACGGACCACGTCGGTGGCGGCGCGGTCCTCACCGAGAACGAGCACGTCCAGGTCCACTTCCTCGACCTCGGGATCCAGCAGCACCTTCGCGGACACGTGGTGGAAGGCGGCGGTGACCCGGCTGTCGACCAGGATCTTCTCCGCCTGCTGAGCGGCGCTGCCTTCCTCGACCTCCAGGGCGAACGGGCCACGCTTGTCGAAACCCAACGGGTTGACGCAGTCCACGACGATCTTGCCGGCGAGCGGTTCGACGAGCTCCTCCAGCAACTTCCGATGCCCCTCCCACGGCACGGCCACGATGACGATGTCACCTTCACCGGCGGCCGCGACGTTGTCCAGTCCGCGCACATCGATCGGGGAGGTTTCGGCCGTCACCAGTTCCTCGGCGGCCGTGGCCGCACGCTCGGCGCTGCGCGAGCCGATATGGACGGTGTGTCCCGCCAAGGCCAGGCGGCGGGCCAAGCCGCGACCCTGATCACCCGTACCACCGAGGACGGAGACGGACAACTTGTCGAGGTCAAGGGCCTCTGGGCTGCTCTGTTCACTCATGAGGGCGATCTTGTCAGACGCCCCTCGGTGAAGAAGCCACAGGTACGTGTCAGCGTTCCTTTTCCGCCTCGTCCTGTTCGTCCCAGGCCTCGTTGCGTTCCGCCGCGATGTTCAACGCACGAGCGGCGGTGGCCTCGTCGGGGTAGGGGCCCATACGTTGCTTGTTGGGGCACCCCGCACCGTGTTCGACCCTGTTGTGCTTGAGGCAGTACCACCAGCCACTGTTCTGTACGTCGCTCACGTCGACCACCCTTCTTCTTCACCGCTTCTGGTCGGGATCTACCCGGAGGCAGGGGCTTCCTCACCGTGCTTTCCGGTTTCCCCCTCGATGCGTGCGCCGAGCCGGGGCCCGAGGAGCACGTCGACCCGGGCGAAGGAACCTACGGGTGGGTGAGGATCTCCGCCCCGGTGTCGGTGATGACCAGGGTGTGTTCGAACTGGGCGGTCCACTTGTGGTCCTGGGTCACAACGGTCCACCCGTCCTCCCACAGGTTGTAGTCGACGGTGCCCAGGGTGATCATCGGTTCGATGGTGAAGGTCATCCCCGGTTCCATCACGGTGGTGGCGCGGGGGTCGTCGTAGTGGGGGACGATCAGACCGGAGTGGAACTCCGGACCCACACCGTGGCCGGTGAAGTCGCGGACCACGCCGTAACCGAAACGTTTGGCGTAGGACTCGATGACACGGCCGATCACATTGATCCGGCGTCCGGGGCGGCACGCCTTGATGCCGCGCATCATGGCTTCCTTCGTGCGTTCGACCAGGAGGCGGTGCTCCTCGGAGACGTTCCCGGACAGGAAGGTGGCGTTGGTGTCACCATGCACACCGTCCTTGTAGGCGGTGATGTCGATGTTGACGATGTCGCCGTCGGAGAGCGCGGTGTCGTCGGGGATGCCGTGGCAGATGACCTCGTTGAGCGAGGAGCACAACGACTTGGGGAAACCCTTGTAGCCGAGCGGACTCGGGTAGGCGCCGTGGTCCAACAGGAACTCGTGCCCGATCCGGTCGAGTTCGTCGGTGGTCACCCCCGGCTCGACGTGTTTACCGACCTCTTCCAGGGCCTGCGCGGCGATCCGTCCGGTTTCCCGCATCTTCTCGATGGTCTCCGGAGTCTGGATGTCACCGAGAACACCCTCGACGGGGTGTTTTTGGCCGACGTACTCCGGTCGGACGATGTTCGAGGGAACCGAACGTTGCGGAGAAATGCGCCCAGGAACCAGCGAGGTAGTCATGAACACCGATTGTAGTTGGTGCCTGCCACCTCATCATCCGTATGTTCTGTGGTGATCACACCGGACAAGAGCCATGGATCACCGACCGTGCGGGGCGTAGCCTCTGCGGCATGAAGATCCTCATCTCCGCCGACATGGAAGGCGCCACCGGCGTCACCTGGCCCGCCGACTGCGAACCCGGCACCGAGCAATGGCAGCGCTGCCGGTCGATGTTCACCGGCGACGTCAACGCCACCGTGGAGGGCCTCTTCGCCGGTGGTGCCACCGAAGTGCTGATCAACGAGGCGCACGCGACCATGCGCAACCTGCTGCTGGAAAGACTCGACGAGCGGGCCGAGATGATCACCGGGCGGCACAAGGAGCTGTCCATGGTCGAGGGGATCCAGTCCGGTGACGTCGACGGGATCGTCTTCCTGGGCTACCACTGCGGCGCGGGGGACGACGGGGTGCTCGCCCACACCTACCTGCCCAACGCCATCACCAGGGTCTGGTTGGACGGTGAGCCGGCGAGCGAGGGCCACCTCAACGCGGCCGTGGTCGCCGAGTACGGCACCCCCGTGATCCTGGTGACGGGGGACGACCGGGCCTGTGAGGACGCCGACTCCTACGCCCCCCTTGCCCGCAAGGTCGCGGTGAAGGACCACGTGAGCCGGTACGCAGCGCGCTGCCGCCCACCCGCGCGCACCGCCGCCGACATCCGCAAGGACGCACAGCGGGCCATGGGACTCGCCGAAAGGACGGAACCCGCCGAGCCACGCACCATGACCCTGGATGTACAGGTCGACTCGGCCCACCTGGCCCAGGCAGCGGCCCTTGTCCCGGGGGTGACGCGTACGGACGTACTGAGCGTCCGGTACACGGCCCCGAACGCCCACGAGATGATCCGCTGCTTCAAGGTGATCACCACACTCATCTCGCGGGCGATGGAAGCCGACTACGGCTGACAACCACGGCCGAGTCCTGGAACTCGAACCAGAATGCACACCTCTTCCCCACCCGATGAATAACGTGTGCGTGAGATCTCCGTCCGATGCCGAGAGCGAGGCCGTGCCCGTGGGCCACACCGTGTTTTCCACCCCCGACCGGACCGACGGTTTCCGGGAGGCCGGGGAGGATGCCATCCAGCTGACCCGTGAACTGATCCGTCGGGATTCCACCAACCACGGCGCCGGGGAGGGTGATGAACGTTCGGCCGCCGAGTTCGTCGCCGAGGCCCTCAGTGTGGGCGGGCTCGACCCGCAGGTACTGGAGTCGGCGCCGCGTCGGGCGAACACGATCGTGCGCGTTCCCGGTACCGACCCCGACGCACCGGCACTACTGGTCCACGGCCACCTGGACGTGGTTCCGGCCCATGCCCGCGACTGGACGCTGCCGCCCTTCGCCGGGGAGGTCGCCGACTGCCCCGTGACCGGGGAGCCCGTGCTGTGGGGGCGTGGGGCCGTCGACATGAAGAACACGGTCGCCCAGGTGAGCGCGGTGGTACGGCACTGGGCGCGCCACGGGTTGCGGCCCCGCCGGGACGTCGTCATCGCGTTCGTGGCCGACGAGGAGGACAGTGCCCGCTACGGGGCCGACTTCCTGGTCCGCGAACACGCCGACCTGTTCACAGGATGCACCGAGGGCATCGGTGAGGGCGGTGGGCAGACCATTCACGCCCGTACCTCCTCCGATCGCCCCGTGCGGCTGTACCCGGTGGGTGCGGCCGAACGTGGCAGCGCCTGGTTGAACCTGCGTGCCGAAGGGACGGCCGGGCACGGGTCACGGCCACCACGCGACAACGCGATCAGCGCTCTGGCCCGGGCCGTGGTCCGTATCGATCAGTACGAGTGGCCGCTGCACCTGACCCCCGTCACCCGCGCGGCCATCGACACGATCGCCGAGGCGCTGGAGGTGGAACGCACACCCGAGGACACCGCCACGAACACCGCCGTGGACACCCTTGTGGCGCGTTTTGGCAGTGCGGCACCGCTCATCGGTCCGACCGTGCGCAACAGCGCCACTCCGACGATGCTGTCGTCCGGTTACAAGGTCAACGTCGTTCCGGGTGAGGCCGTCGCGGGGGTGGACGGGCGTGTCCTTCCCGGGGCGGAGGAGCAGTTCGCACGCACCATGGACGAGTTGACCGGCAAGCGGGTCGGTTGGGAGCACGCCCACCATTCACCACCGGTGGCGGCAGCCGTGGACTCCTCCGCGTTCGCGGCGCTGCGTTCGGCGCTGTCGGACCACGATCCGGGGGCGCACGTGGTGCCGGTGTGCCTGGCCGGCGGCACCGACGCCAAGGTGTTCACTCGTTTGGGTATTGCCTGTTATGGGTTCTCCCCACTGTGGCAACCGGAGGGGCTCGACTACACGAGTCTGTTGCACGGGGTGGACGAGCGTGTGCCACTGGAGGGGTTGCGGTTCGGTGTACGGGTGTTGGACGCCTTCCTTCGGTCCTGAGCCGTCGGAAACGGGCAGCCATCGGCACAGCGGGAGGAAGGCGGGTCGAGTTGGAGGGGACGTATGAGTGATGCCACCGCCGAGGTGCGCAACGGTCGAGAACCGGCACGTGACAGGGGCGGGCCACCACACGGGGTACCTCCGTTGATCCGGCCGCCGCGGTTGCGGAAGGGTGCTCGGGTGCGTCTGGTCGCCCCGTGCAGTCCGATACCGCCTGCACAGTTGGACGCGGCGGTGGAGATCCTCACCGATTGGGGTTTGTGTGTGGAACTGGCCCCCCATGTTCGGGAGCGCCATCCACGCCTGCCCTACCTGGCCGGGGAGGACTCCACACGGGCCATGGACCTGCAGGAGGCCTGGTGCGCCCCGGGCGTGGACGCGATCTTCTGCGTGCGGGGTGGTGATGGGGCCCATCGGACCGTGGATCTGTTGGATTTCGACGCGATGCGTGCCGCCCCCGCCAAGGTGCTCATCGGTTTCAGTGACATCACCGCGCTGCACGAGGCCTTCGCCGTGGAACTGGGGGTGGCCACGGTGCACGGCCCAGTGGTGGGCAGCAAGTACTTCGTGGGGGATTCCAAGGCCCAGCGGGAGTTGCATACCACGCTGTTCTCACCGGAGCGGCGCATGGTGTTGACCTCCCCGGGTGCGCACGCCCTTGTCCCCGGCCGGGCCGAAGGGGTGACCTTCGGTGGCAACCTGAGTCTGCTCAACGACGGCTTGGCCACACCACACAGCCGCCTGTCCGCCGCGGGGGGAATTCTGGTCCTGGAGGACATCAACGAGGACGTGGCTCGCCTGGACCGGATGCTCACCCACCTGATTCGTACCGGGTGGATGGACGGTGTCACCGGCATCGTGCTGGGCACGTGGACGGACTGCCCTCCGGACCTGGGGACGATCGCGGACCTGATGCGTGACCGTCTGGAGCGGTTGGACGTGCCGGTGCTGTGGGGCCTGGAGTTCGGTCACTGTGCGGCCCAGCTCACCATCCCGTTGGGTGTGCCCGCCGTACTCGACACCAAGACCGCGACCGTGGAGCTGACCGTGCCCGGTCTGGCCTGAGTGCGGTGATACTCATCGGGACGGTTGCCTCGGCCCCAGGATCTGCGTCAATTCTTCGGCGAGAGGCGACGTGGTCCCCCTCGCCCGGGCTCTGGCGGCTTCGCGTCCCTCGTTCCGGCACCATCGCCACAGTTGTTCCAGGTGCCAGGGGTTGGGTCCCTGCTGGGTTCC
Organism: Candidatus Nocardiopsis merdipullorum; assembly: GCA_019115445.1. Taxonomy (GTDB): domain Bacteria; phylum Actinomycetota; class Actinomycetes; order Streptosporangiales; family Streptosporangiaceae; genus Nocardiopsis; species Nocardiopsis merdipullorum. The sequence continues at coordinate 3,018 of DXDP01000253.1, read as the reverse complement.
GGTCACCGTCACCACCGGCCAGTTCCATGCCCGTCCTTGCGCGGCGACCTTCGCGCCGCCGGTGACGGGATCCACCGCAAGGGCGGGTACGCCGTTGCGCAGGGCCAGGACGAGTCCGTGCAGGCGTGTGGTGACCACCAGGTCGGTCCGGTGGATCAGGGAGTCGAACTGGGTCGTGTCCGCGCAGTGCAGCCAGTCCCGTGTGTCGAGGCGGGTGTCCAGGGGAACACGCGCACAGTCCTTGTTGGCCAACCAGCGGCCGAGTCGCTCGTGTGTGTCGGCGTGGGCCGAGCGTGTTCCGTACTCGGGTTGTCCGGGGGCCACGGTCACGCCCACGACGGGCACGCGTTGCCCCACCGGTGCCCCGGGTGCCAGGTCGCGCTGTTCTCCCTCGCCGGCCACGTCCCGGGGCAGGATCGTGTGGAAGCCTCTGGCCGCCGGGTCCTCGGGGTCCACCACCGAGACCCCGACGGCGACGCGATGGCACCGTGGGAAACGCCGGTGCAGGTCTTGCACCTGCGGGCCGCTCAGGGGTCCGCACACGAAGACCAGGTCGGAGTAGTCGCGCTCCTCCGCCTCGTCCAGGTCGAGTCCTTCGGGGCGGAAGTTGGGGCTCCAGGCCGTCTCGTGTGTGATCCCGGCCGCGTCCAGTTCGGTGCACACGGTCTCGGCGGCCCCGACGTCACCGGCCGTGGCCTCACCGTCCAGGAAGGAGAACCACCCCACCACCAGGACCCGTACGTTGCGGTCCTCATGCCCTCGCGCAGCCATGCCTCCACCCCCGTGCGCCCGGTGACCGTCGTTGGGTGATTGCCTTCCCCGAACCGGGACAAACCTCGCACAGGCCGCGGGGCGGACCACGGTGACCCGACAACGACCCTTGATCGCCTCGTCGACCTGCCGGCACGGATCAACGAGGCGACCCCGAGGTGAGACCCACCACCCCCGTCGTCGCTGTCCGACTTCTCCGACCCCCTCCCCTACGGTGGGACCCCAAGGGCCGACACAAGGGGGAACACGATGACCGAACAGCCGTTGCGTGTGGACCGGACCGAGCTTCGCAGGTTGCTGGACGGACGCTGGGCCCAGGTACGTGAACAGGCCCGCGACGTACTACGAGGTGACGACTTCGCCCCCGTGGCCGGACTGCCGATGCAAGAGCACCGGGAGCTGACCCTGAAGCGACTGCACGCTCTGGCCGACACCGGTATGCAGACCTACGGTTTCCCCGAATCGGTCGGTGGCCGGGGTGATGTGGGTGGCTCCGTGGTCGCCTTCGAGATGTTGGTCTGTGACATGTCGCTCATGGTGAAGATGGGGGTGCAGTGGGGGCTCTTCGGTGGTGCCATCCACGCCCTGGGCAACGAGCAGCACCATCGCGAGTACCTTCCCGCGGTCATGTCGGTGGACCTTCCCGGTTGCTTTGCGATGACCGAGACGGGTCACGGCTCGGACGTGCAGAACCTACGCACCACGGCCACCTACGACCCCAAGACCGAGGAACTCGTGGTCCACACCCCCGACGAGTCGGCACGCAAGGACTACATCGGCAACGCCGCACGGGACGGCCGGTTGGCCGTGGTCTTCGCCCAACTGCACAGTGCCGGGATCGATCACGGGGTACACGCCCTGTTGGTGCCGATCCGTGACAGCACGGGCGCCCCGATGCCGGGGGTGCGCATCGAGGACTGTGGCCACAAGGGTGGGATCAACGGGGTGGACAACGGCCGCCTGTGGTTCGACCAGGTACGGGTACCTCGCACCAATTTGCTCAACCGGTACGGAGACGTCGGGCCGGACGGTGCCTACAGCAGCCCCATCGAGAGCAAGAACCGACGTTTCTTCACCATGCTCGGCACCCTCATCCGGGGACGGGTCAGCGTGGCAGGGGGCGCGGGAAGCGCCGCCAAGGCCGCACTGACCATCGCTCTGCGCTACGCCGACACCCGTCGCCAGTTCACCCGCCCCGGGAGCGAGGAAGGGACCGAACAGGAAGTACGTCTCCTCGATTACCTGGCCCACCAGCGCAAGCTGCTGCCCGCGCTGGCCCGTACCTACGCCCTGCACTTCGCCCAGGAAGAGACCGTCACCAGGTTGCACGAGCTCTCCTCGGGCGAGGGGGACGAGCGCGCCCAGCGCGAGTTGGAGTCGCGCGTGGCCGGGTTGAAGGCGATGGCGACCTGGCACGCCACGAAGACCATCCAGACCTGCCGAGAAGCCTGCGGCGGTGCGGGGTACATGTCGGACAACCGGATCACGCAGCTGAAGGCGGACTCCGACATCTTCACCACCTTCGAGGGCGACAACACGGTCCTGCTGCAACAGCTCGCCAAGGCCCTGCTCACCAACTTCCAGGATTCCTTCGCCGACCTGGACCAACTGGGTCTGGTCCGATTCATGACCGGCAGGATGTTCGAGAACGTCATCGAGCGCACCGCCGCCCTGCCGCTGATCGACCGTCTTGTCACCGCCGCGCCCGGCATGGGCGAAGATGCCAACCTGTACAACCGCGGGTGGCAGCTGGAGCTGCTGGAGGATCGCGAAAAGCACGTCGTCGAAGGTTTGGCCGCCCGCCTGCGCAGGGCACGAAAGGACGGCAGTGACGCCTTCGAGGTGTTCAACCACGCCCAGGACCACGTACTCAGGGCAAGCCGCGTACACATGGAACGGGTGGTGCTGGAGTCGTTCGTGATGGGCATCGACCGCTGTGGTGACCAGGCGACCACCAAGCTGCTCAACCGATTGTGCGATCTGTACGTGATGTCGGTCGTGGAGGAGGACCGGGCATGGTTCCTGGAACACGAGCGGCTGTCCGCCTCTCGCGCCAAGCGGGTCATCGCGGCCGTCAACGAACTGTGTCGGGGTCTGCGTCCTCATGCGGTACAACTGGTCGACGCGTTCGGGTTGCGCGACGAGTGGTTGGCCGCGCCCATCGCCCTGGGGGACGAACACGCTCGGCAGGGTGATCCGGTGCCGGCCGGTGACCGGGGCTGAACCCTTTGCTCCACCGATCATTCA
>DXDP01000252.1 GCA_019115445.1 Candidatus Nocardiopsis merdipullorum | reverse complement strand
CGCGCGGTATCACCGACATCGACTTTCCCCCGGGCGAACGGTGGGTCAGGATCGTGGTGACCGGTTTCGATCCTTTCCACCTGGATGACGATCCCGGCCGCTCCAACCCCTCCGGCACGGCCGCCCTGGACCTGCACGGTTGGACCTTCCCCGTCGGGCGGCGCACCGCCATGGTGCGCGCGGCCATCTTTCCGGTGCGTTGGGCAGACTTCGACGACGGAATCGTGGAGGAGGCCCTGACGGCCCCGCACCACAACGTCGACGCCGTGATCACGCTCAGCCGGGGCCGCAAGGGCCGTTTCGACCTGGAGGTGTGGAACGGCCGGTGGCGCGGCGGTGGAAAGGACAACGTGCGGGCTTTCCGAACCGGACCGGTCCCGACACCGGGGGTGAAGGCCCCTGAATGGACACGCTCGTCACTTCCTCTGGAAGCTCTCGCCCATAGGGCTCAGGGCCGCTGTCCGGTGGTTGTCAACACTCGAGTCACCGAAGTACCCCCGGGCAAGGACGGTCCGGTGGAACGCGCCGACGGCCCCACAGCGGGTTCGGCCTCCCGACGCGGCGGGGGCGGAGACTACCTGTCCAACGAGATCGCCTACCGCAACACTTTGCTGCGGGATCGCGCGGGTCGCCACATCCCGGCCGGCCACATCCACCTTCCCGAACCCGGGGAGAACGAGGGGCAAGCAGATCTTCTGGCTCAGGTACGAAGCATGGTGGAAGTGGTTGCAGCTTCGGTGGGTGGAACCTCGGGCTGAGCAAGACCACCCCGGCCGACCGGCCGGGGTGGTCGGACTACATCAAGAACCACCAGCTCCCGTAGAACATGAAGTAGAGCACCAGCAGGATCGCGCTCATCCCGAACATCCCCCAGGCGATGAACCCACAGGTTCTGGCGGACGAAGGGTTGCTCGACGCCGTGGCCAGAGCCACGATCGCCAAGATGATGCCGACCAGCGAGGCAGCCCAGCACAGGCACAGACCGATGATGTTGGCCACGAGCGCGCCGATCATCATCCCCGTGTTCGCGGGTTGCTGGTGTTGGCCATAACCCCCACCGGGTGGCGGCGGCGGTGGTGGGTACCCGCCCCAGGGCGGAGGCGGGTACCCACCACCCCCTCCAGGGGGAGGCGGGTAGCCGCCCCCCGGAGGAGGCACATAGCCTCCGGTCCCCCCTCCTCCCGGGGGTGGAGGGGGGACCGGACCCTGTCCATAACTCATGAATGTCCTTCCACAGGGGATGGCAGCCACTCCATGGAGTAAGACGTGTGAGGAGACTGGTTGGTTCAGGACGAAAATCGGTGTGAAAACCAACGTAAACAAAACACAGAGTAGCCAATTGACTGCGAGGCGCTTCTCCTGTGGGGGTCCTCTTCGGTAAGGTCCCCCTCGTGGTTGTCACCTCACTGCGACGCAAACTCTCTGTCACCGCCGCGCTGGGCCTACTGCTGATCCCCGGTTGTCATGCTTCCGAGGAGATCTTGCCCTACGCCGAAGCGATCCGCACCCCGGTGGAGGACTTCTCCGGACTTCCGGTTTCCTCCTCGACCGTGGAATCCGAACACAGCACCGTCTTCTACCGCTATCCGCGTCTGGGACAATCCCACCCTCTCACCGTGGAAATCCGCACCATCATGGCTCAGCGCCAGACCACCTTCTTGGAGGACCTTCCCGAAGAGGGCACCCCCGAGCTGCACCAGGACATGGATTTCCTGGCCGTGTCACCGGAGGTGGTCGGTGCACGGATCACCGCGGACTCCCCCGACGACTTCGGTGACGAGTTCGGGGTCGAGACTTTGTGGTACGACGCCGCAAGTGACACCGTTTTGCCCTGGACCGCGTTGTTCACCGACGAGAACGCCCTCGAAGAGGTGCATCTGGCCGTGGCCGACGTGTTGGAAAACGAATACGACATGTCCCTGGAACAGCTGCCCGGTCTGGTCGGCGAGGTGGCCCTGCGCCACCAGGAGGAAACAGAAGAACAAGAGGGCTCCGCCGATGACGAACAGTCCGACGGTGACGGTCCTCTGGATCTGTCCGATCCCGAGCAGGCCCAGCAGGCCGCCGAGCAGTGGGCCGACTCTCCTCTGGCAGACCTGGCGTTCAGCACCGATGGTGGACTTGCCGTTCGGATGAACCCTGAAGACGTTCCCGATGCCGACCCTGCCAACGAGCTCACCTTGCCGGTGGAGCCGGAGAGCCTCGAAGAGTTCTTGTCCACCTTCGGGTATCGGGCCCGGGACGCCGCCGTGTCCAACGACCCTTCCGATCTGCCCGACGAAGAGCTCACCGAGCACGGTGTGACTTTGGACTGTGAACGGCTCAAGTGTGTGGCCCTGACCTTCGACGACGGGCCCGGGGAACACACCGACCGCCTCCTGGAGATGCTGGCCGATTACGACGCCCACGCCACCTTCTACGTCCTGGGCTCCCTGGTGGAGGAATATCCCGATGTCCTGGAACGGATGCACACCCAGGGCCACGAGCTCGGCAACCACACCTGGAAGCACGACGACCTTGCCGGGATGAGCGCAAAAGAAATACGCGAGGACATCGAGCGGACCAACGACTCGGTCAGTCAGATCATCGGTGTCGAACCTTCAACGATCCGTCCCCCCTACGGGTCGTCGAACGACACCGTCCACGAAACGGTGGACCAACCCTTGATCCTGTGGGACGTGGACACCATGGACTGGCAGAACCGTGACAGCGAGGCCGTGGCCGAACACGCGATCGACAACACCGCCCCGGGAAGTGTGCTGTTGTTCCACGACATCCACGGATCCACCGTGGATGCGATACCCGACGTACTCGAAGAGCTGCACAACAGCGGGTACCACTTCGTGACGGTGGCCGACCTGTTCGGGTTCAACGAACTGGACGCGGGCGAGACCTACACCGACGCCCGCGTCGACTGAGGACTCCACCAGTACAGGGGCCGAGGGCATCTCCTCGACCCCTGTACTGGTGTGCCTGTGCCCTTGGAGCCTTCCACCCCGGGGCACCAATCGTCGACGCCACAAGCATTCTTGTGCTCATATCTTCTTCCCGCGCACGAAGAGTCCCATCAATCCCCCCTGACCTGGAGTTTCGCTTGGCGCATGGCTCACGGATGCCTTACATTGCCACCCGTGAACGTTACTTCTTCGACGCCGAAGAGCGTCGCAAAAGCGACCATGAGTGCACTGCTTGTCGGTGGTTTCGTCCTTGCCGGACCTGCCCTGCCGGCCAACGCGGACGAGCCGGACCCACCCGACTGCACCAAGGTCGACTGTGTGGCACTGACCTTCGACGACGGGCCCGGAGAACACACCGACCGGCTCCTGGACATCCTCGGCGAACACGACGCCAAGGCCACCTTCTACCTTCTCGGTTCCCAGGTGGACGAGTACAAGGATGAGGTCAAACGCATGGTGATGGACGGTCACGAGATCGGTAGTCATTCCTGGGAGCACGCCGACCTGACCACGCTCTCCACCGACGAGATCGAGGACGATCTTGACCGTACCGACAAGGCCATCAACAACATCATCGACAAAGACCCTGTGACCGTACGGCCGCCGTACGGGGCGCTGAACGACACCGTCCGTCAGGCCGTTGACCGCCCCATAATGTTGTGGGACGTGGACACCTTGGACTGGCAGCACCACAACGGTGACAAGATCGTCGACATCGCCGGGAAGGAAACCTCCCCGGGCAGCGTGCTGCTGCTCCACGACATCCACAAGACCACCGTCGATGCCGTCCCCGCCGTGTTGGAGACACTGTCCGAGGACGACTACGAATTCGTGACCATCGGTGATCTGTTCCAGGAAGACCTCGAACCGGGCACCGTGTACAGCGACGCCCGGTCCGAGTACACACAACAGCCCGGTGACTAGAGCATTTTCCGCAGGATCTTCTCCTTGAACTCGCCGATGGGGGCATAGGCCACCCGCATGGTGTCCATGGCCAAGGATTTGTCCAGGATCGACTTGGTGTGGGAGAAGGTGTCGATCGAGGCCGCGGCATGATAAGCGCCCATACCGCTTTCACCCACACCACCGAAGGGTAGGTCGGGTACGGCCAGATGCGCGATGGGCAACCCGAAGGCCAACCCACCGGAAGAGGTCTCCGTGGTCAAGCGCCGCTTGGTGCTGTCCGACTCGGTGAACGCGTACAGGGCCAGCGGTTTGTCTCTTTCGTTGATGAAGGAGATCGCGGCGTCCAGGTCCGGGACGCCGATGACCGGAAGGATCGGTCCGAAGATCTCCTCGGCCATCACCGCGGCCTCAGGACCCACATCACCCAGCACGGTCGGCTCGATGTACAGCTGGTCCCGGGTATACCGGCCACCGGTGACCACCGTGCCGCTGTCGAGCAGTTCGGTGAGTCGGTCGAAATGGCGTTCGTTGACGATGCGTCCGTAATCGGCGCTCTTGGCCGGGTCCTCACCGAACATCTCGGTGATGGCTGCGGCCAGTTCTCGCTGCAGGGCCTGGGCGGTGTCCCCGATGGCGAGCACGTAGTCGGGGGCCACACAGGTTTGGCCCGCATTGGTGAACTTGCCCCAGGCCAGCCGTCGGGCGGTGGTGGCAAGGTTCACCCCGGGCTCGACCACCACGGGACTCTTACCACCCAGCTCCAAGGTGACCGGGGTCAGATGCTCGACCGCGGCCGACATCACGATGCGCGCCACCGTACTGTTGCCGGTGTAGAAGATGTGGTCGAAATGTTCTTCGAGCAAAGCGGTACTTTCGGGAACACCTCCCTCGACCACCGCGATGGCGTCCCGGTCCAGGTAGCGCGGGATCAACTCGGCCAGGGCCGCCGAAGTCGCCGGGGACAACTCACTCGGTTTGATCAAGGCACTGTTGCCCGCCGCGATGGCACCGATCAGAGGCGCCAAGGACAGGTTGATCGGGTAGTTCCAGGGGGAGATGATCAGTACCGTGCCAAGAGGCTCACGGATGGTGCGCGCCTTGGCCGGGGCCAGAGCCATCGGCACGGACACACGCCTGGGGCGCAGCCACGACTTCAGGTTCTTCAGCATGTGGTCGATCTCGCCGACCACGAACCCGAGCTCGGTGGTGTGTGCCTCGGCCGAGCTCTTGCCGAGGTCTTCCTTCAGAGCTTGCTCGAAGACCGCGCGTTCCTCGGTGAGCATCCGGCGCAATCCACGTAGCTGGGCACGGCGCCACTCGATCGGTTTGGTATGACCGGAGGCGAACGTGGCACGCAACTTGGCAACGATCGGCGGGATCTCGGTGGTCGGCGTCAGTTGTTCACTCGGGGCATCGGTGTTGACCATGCCACAATGCTAAACGAAAGCTTTTCGTTTCCAAGGGAGGGCCGGTATAGAATCTCCCCATGACGACGGACCATCTGCCGGAGTCGTCCACAAAGGCGTCCCCCAAGGGCCGCCCTCGGGACGTGAGCCGGGACCGCGCGCTGATGGATGCCACCCTCACCGAACTCCAGTTGCACGGCTACAGCGGTCTGACCACGGCGGCCGTGGCCAGACGTGCCGGGGTCTCCACAGCCACCCTGTACCGCCGTTGGCGCTCCAAACAGGATCTCGTCGTGGACGCCGCCAAGGCCTGGGCCGACAACCTCGGCCCCGACCACGACACCGGATCCCTGCGCACGGACATGAGCGCCCTGCTCAAGGACAAGGCCACCGCCCTGGAGGGTGCCTCGGGCCGCCTGCTGCGCGCCGTTCTGGGCGAGGCCGCCCACAATCGGTCCCTGGCAGATGTACTCTTCGACGCCTTCGTCATCCCTTTGCAGGATCGGGTGTTCGCCGTGCTGGACCGTGCTGCCTCACGCAAAGAGATTCCTCCGGTGGACGATCCCCTGGTCGTGGCGGAGATGGTCATCGGCCCAATGGTCAGCCACACATTCCTGGTGCCACCACAGGAGGAAGCAGGATCCCCCGGCACCGACATCGCCGAACGACTCCTTCCCTACCTGCTGCGCGCACTCGGCGCCCGGGAAGTGTAGACCTTTCGGGGCATCCGATCGTCGTTTTCCTGCCCCGGCTAGGACACAAGGTGGTCTGCACAGGCGCACCGTAGTGCCATCCTGCGCCCTTTGCCGTACCACTGGTTCTCGTGGTTGTCCGGCGGCGGATCAATGCGTCGGAGCACGTATCCATCGTTGCGCAGCACAGGATTGCACTGGTGCATCCGCAACACCTCCCGCCCCGGCTCGCCTCGTCGGTGCCCCATGCGCCACCGACAGTCGCACCAAGATCTGCGCCCACCGAACACATACACAAGGAAGAGACACCTCATGGCCGTCACCCACCTCGACCCCGAGCGGCTTCACGCTTCACCCTTCTTTTCGCAGGGAGTCGTCGCCGAGACCGGCCGTACCCTGTACGTCGGTGGCCAGAACGGCACCGACTCCGAAGGGATGATCGAGGGAGAACTTGCGGAGCAGACCACACAGGCACTCCGCAACGTGCTCACCGTCCTGGAAGCCGCCGGAGTGGGGCCCGAACAGGTCGCCAAATTGACCGTGTACCTGCACGCCGAGGCCGATCCCCAGGTGGGTTTTGCCGCTGCCCAGCAGGTGTGGGGTCCGCACCCCACGGCGATCACGGTGTTGCGCGTGGTCGGGTTCGCCCGCCCCGAGGCTCTTGTGGAGATCGAGGCGATCGCCGCACTTCCGTGGCGCGCTGCGCCGCACTCCCCCGGTGCGGTGTCCTAGGGTCGTGCCCATGACAGCCACGTGCCCCGCCGAGCAGCTCCGACGCATCGCCATGGAACTCACCGCACACTCGGAGTCGGCCTTGGCCTATTGCACCGACCAGTTCGACATCGAACGGTTCCACCGCATCGGTGAGTTGGCTCGCGAACTGATGCAGCAAGTGGCTTCTGAGGACCTTTCGGGCTATGAGCGCAGCGTGGCCACCGCCGCCGGTTACACCACACCCAAACTCGACGTGCGTGGCGGTGTCTTCGACCCCTCCGGTCGGGTACTGCTGGTCGGTGAGATCGCCGACAACGGGCGATGGACCCTTCCCGGTGGCTGGTGCGACATCCTGGAGAGCCCCAGGCAGGCCATCGAGCGTGAAGTCCAAGAAGAGGCCGGACTGCCGGTACGTGCCGTCCATCTGGCAGGGGTCCTGGACCGCCATCGCTGGCCGCACGTTCCTGCCTACGACCGTCACATCTACAAACTCTTCTTCGTGTGTGAACCGTTGGCCGAACTGGACACGACCTTCACCAGCTCCGAGACCGACGAGGTGGCGTGGTTCGACGTGGACCATCTACCGGACTTGTCGGTTGCCCGAGTGTTGCCCGAGCAGATCGAGTTGCTCTACAAACATTGGGCGAATGCTGGACCGGCGTATGTTGATTGAGTGTGGTGGGACCGATGTGTGCTGGTTAGTATCGAAAAAATCCAGCACCTTTACGGTGTAGATTTTTTGCAGGCCCCGGCCCGGGTTGAAGAGGCAGGTTTCCGGGCCGGGCCTGCCGGTGGGTGCGGGTCACCCATCAGCTCACCGTGATGTCGGAGTTTCCACTGCTTTCATAACCTTCTGTGGCCATGATCATGTAATGGTCGAAACTCCCCAACTGCATTCCGCTGCCCTGCCACGCGTCGAAGTGGGCTCCTGTGTCGATGGAACCACTCGATCGCAGCGAGTTGCGTATGCTCCAGAACTGGGGAAACGTATCACTGTCACCTTCCACGGACGGGGCGTCGTAACGCATCGCGTGGTAGATGTCGTAGGTGGAACCGTCGGTGTTCACGGTTCCCCTGTGCTCACCCTCGGGCCGGTAGGTCCCAAAGTTCTCGACGATGTAGTACTCCACGAGCGGGTTCGAGGTCCACCCGTACAAGCACAGGTAGCCGTTGCCGGACGGGTTGAAGCTGCCCGAGAAATTCACGTTCCTCCGACTGCCGTTGCTCCACCCCTTACCGAGAACGAAGTTACCGGTGTCGGTCCACGAGGTGCTGTAGTTACCACCGGGCCCCAGGGTCATGGAGACCGAACCGCCACCATCGGTCCAGAACGAGAAGAAGTACCCGTCGTGGGTACCGGTCTGATTCTCGGTGATGACTTCCTGAGCACCTGCGGGAGAGCCTGCAACCATCAGCATGGGCGTGGCCAGTGTCAGAGCCCCGGCACCACCGATGAGGCTCCTGCGGCTGAGTGAGGGAAGGGGCTTCTTCTCCATGGGCATGTTCCTTCGTGTGTGGGTCGGCCGAAGGCCGACCGGCATCACACGGCACGAGGCCCGACGACCGGCAAAAGGGCGACCGTCGGATGCCCCGGTGTGCCGTGCGACGCAGCGGGGTAGGCGGGTTCGCCGTGGCGACAATGGTTACCCGACCCACTCACGTTGTCAACGATTTCCGGAAAAGTTCCGGAAGATTAACTACCGTTAAGAAGGTGTTTTCCCTGGTCATAGCTGTTCGCTCCGGAAAATTATGCGATGCTCCCGGACAAGGACACGACTCCGAGTCGGCTTCGGGGTGGGATTACCGAAAGTTTTCAGTTTCCTGTCACGAGGTGAGCGGACCACCGAGGTCGCGCGACGTACGGCGCGCCCTCCTGGCGAAGCCGTGGAAGGTCGTGGTCGATGGGCACGGAACGAAGCACCGCAAAAATGTGCGTCACAGAAGCAAGAACCCCCTTGTTGGACGAACCCAGCCCAGATTCCTCCCGGCCCGAAGACCGGGGCATCCTCCGAGAGGAACACAAGCACGGTGGGTCTGGATCGACCGCACCAAGTCCCGTCCCCATTTCGGAGGCGAACGCCAAGCAGGGGAAACAGGCTGACGCCGGTCGAAAACGGGGAACGAGTGGACCTGCGCCTTTACGTCGTAGTTTTATCCGGGAAGTCGGAAGTGGGAAAGAACCTCTGTCGGTCAGGCCGTGCGCTCGGGCAGTTCCACCGTCAATCGCCAGCCGCCCTCGGGATCGAGGCCGGCCGTCATCGTTCCACCCACCGCGTTGACCCGTTCCCGAAGACCGATCAGCCCGTACCCACCCTGGGGGGCGAGCCGGGCCAACTCGGAAACCACGTCGTTGGTCACCGTGATCCTCAACGCGTGGGGACTACGGTCCAACCGCACGGACACCTGGGTCCCGATGGCGTGTTTGACCGCGTTGGTCAATGCTTCCTTGACGACTTGGAAAGCCGTGTGTCGCACAGCCAAGGGCAGATCCTGGGTGGAAGACGGGTAGGAGTCGAGCGCGACACGCATTCCCGCCTCTCGCCACTCGGAGATCAGCTCCCGAACGTCTTCGATCTCGGGCTGCGGCCGTTTCGGTTCGGAGGCCGCGGAATCCTCACGCAGCACACCGAGGATCTCACGTAGTTCCCCCAGAGCACGACGCCCCGTCTCCCGGATGAGTTCGGCGGTCGTGGCCGACGACGGTTCGGCCGTCGACACCTGCAACCCCCCGGCGTGCAGCACGATGAGGCTGACCCGGTGGGCGACCACATCGTGCATTTCACGAGCGATCCGGGTCCGTTCCACGTTGACGGCCTGCTCGGCCAACAGGTGCCTTTCCCGTTCGAGACGTTCGGCTTTTTCTCGAAGACTCTCGACGAGTTGGTGCCGAGTACTCAGGAACAGTCCCAGCACCAGAAAGGCGAGCATCGCCAACACAGCCATGAAGACAACGTCGCCCCCTTCCTCCCGATACACCAGGACCGCCGTGACCACGTACACCCCGCCCCACAAGGACGACCACACGGGTCGTCGGGAGTGGACCGCGTGAGAGTACACCGCCACCAGCGCCGGTACAGGATTGGCGAACCCCAGCAGCAAAAGAAACGCGACACACATCAGCCACAGGGGCATGCTGCGCCGGACCACCGTGGCCGCGACGGCGAACAACACGGGAAGGACGACGTAGAGCAGAGCGGGGAGCAGCGTCCCGTAACGGACGGACTCCTGCTCGACGAGTTCCCCCATGGGGCCGCCCCACAGACCCCACCCCTCCAGGGACACCAGCTGGAACTGGAGGCTGAAGGGAAGGGGGGTCAGCGCCCAGAGCCAGTCGGCCGTGACCAGTCGTAGTTCGCGCCAACGCCTCGGGTCCAGGCTCCGCCACCACGCGAGAAATCCGGTCCAGGTGTGCATGGGTGGAGAGTCTATGCCTGCTCGCAGGGAGGTCTCGTGCCCCGGGAAAAGACACGAACCAACGTTCGTCCTCGGGAAGCACCCCCTACGAAAGTCGGTGGCCCGGTCGACGAAAGAGGTTATCGTCTCCCTCACCCACACCTCCTTCCGTGGACTCGAAGGTTCGTACAGCAGGAGGACGGACCAGCCCTCGGCACGGATCTAGCGTGGTGGTGCATCGAGAAGGACTCCCCCTCGGGCCCTCTCTTCTGTTCTCGAGTTTTCGTTGGAGACGACCATGGTGAACGTGCCCCATCAACCACCGTCCCCGATCCAGGACCCTCCGGTGGTGGCACGGGGCCTCACCAAGATCTACGACACCGGAGGCCACCAGGTACACGCCCTGTCAGGGATCGATGTGGAGTTCCACCGGGGGGCCTTCACCGCGATCATGGGCCCCTCCGGGTCGGGCAAGTCCACACTGATGCACTGCCTGGCCGGACTCGACGTCCCCACTTCCGGCACCGTGCACCTGGGTCGCACACAGATCACCGGCATGCCCGACAGGGAGCTGACCCTGTTGCGCCGTGACCGGATCGGTTTCATCTTCCAATCGTTCAACCTGCTGCCGATGCTCACCGCAGAACAGAACATCCTGCTGCCCTCCCAGATCGCCAAACGCAAGATCGACGAGCAGCGCCTGGAACACATCGTGGACGTGGTGGGCCTGGGTGACCGGCTCACCCACCTGCCCGCCAAACTCTCCGGCGGCCAACAGCAGCGCGTGGCGGTGGCACGGGCCCTGCTCAACGCACCCGAGGTGGTCTACGCCGATGAACCCACCGGCAACCTGGACTCCCGCTCGGGCACGGAGATCCTGACCTTCCTGCAGGATTCGGCCAAGCAGATGAAACAGACCATCGTCATGGTCACCCACGACCCGGTCGCCGCCTCCTACGCCGACCGCGTGGTCTTCCTACGCGACGGGCGACTGGTCGACGAGGTCACCGAACCCACCGCCGAGATCGTCTCCGAGCATCTGCTGAAGCTGGAGGCCTGAACCGATGCTGCGCACCACACTGGCCGGGCTGCGACTGCACACCTCCCGGTACATCACCACCATGCTGGCGATCCTGCTCGGGGTCATGTTCGTCTCCGGGACCATGGTCTTCGCCGACACCTTGGACGCCGATTACGAAAAGACCGTCATGGGGGCGGCCACCAGTGTCGACGCCATCGCAGTTCCTTCGGAGGACCAAGAGACCGTCGCCGATGAGTCCCCTGCCGACCAGGCACTGCTCACCAAAGAGCAGCTCGACGACGTTCGTGCACTCCCCGAGGTCGCCGAGGCCGAGGGGATGATCCGCGGGCAGGCCGTCCTGCTCGACTCCGAGGGCCGCGCCTTCGGGTACATCCCACCGGCCGCTGTGTCCATCGGCGAGACCAACCGCTTCTCCCCGAGCGAGGGGGAACTACCCACCTCCGGGGACGAGATCGCCCTGGCCACCTCCACCGCACAGCAGACCGACTTCGGGGTCGGTGACACGGTGACCGTCCTCGACCTCGAAGAGGAAGAGCGGGAATTCACCGTCGTCGGCCTGGTCGACTTCGGGGTGGACGCAAGCTTCAGCGCGGGCGGTGCCCTGGTGTTCGACCAGGCCACCGCCGAGGCGATGACCGGGGTCTCCGACTACGACGAGATCGATGTGATCGCCGCCGAGGGTCACACCGACGAGCAGGTGGCCGAGGCCGTGGCGTCGGTTCTCGGTCCCCGGGCCGATGTGCGAACGGGGGAGGATTTCGGCCTGACCATGGCCGAGAACGCAGGTGCCGACACCGAGATGATGCGGATCGCTCTGTTGTTGTTCGCCTTCATCGCGATGTTCGTCGCCGGGATCGTCATCTACAACACCTTTGCCATCCTCATCGCCCAACGCCAGCGTGAAATGGCTCTGCTGCGGTGCGTGGGCGCCAAACGCTCCCAGGTGTTCGGCTCGGTCCTGGCCGAGTCGCTGGTGGTCGGTCTGGTCTCCTCCGCTCTTGGTGTGCTCTCGGGTGTGGGGATCGGGATGCTCGGGGCCCGTTTCGGTGGCTCCCTCATGGGCGGCGACTCGACCGTCTCCGTGGTCGTGACCCCGACCGCGGTCGTGACCGGACTCCTCGTCGGCACCGTGGTGACCGTGCTGTCCGCACTCGTACCCGCCCTGCGCGCCACTCGGGTGGCTCCGTTGGCGGCACTGCGTACCAGCGCCATCGCCGCCGGGTTGGAGAAGGGCACCGGTCGTGTCCGTGTCGTCCTTGGCCTGCTGGCCTTCCTGGCATCGGCCGCCATGGTGGGGTTGTCCCGGGCGATGGGACCGAACCAGATGGGCCCTGTCATCGTGACCGCCGCCGCGCTGATCGCGTTCCTGGGCGTGGTGGTGCTCGGGCCTCTCCTGGTACGCGGCATCGTGCATGTGGTCGGTGTCCCCCTGAAGAAGGTGGGGGTGCCGAGCAGGTTGGCGGTGGACAACTCCACACGCAGCCCACGCCGTGCGGCCACCGCCATGATCGCGTTGACCGTGGGGGCAACACTCATCACGGGCTACTCGGTGGTCAGTGCGTCCTTGGAGACCACCATGACCCAACAGCTCGACGAGCAGTTCCCCATGGACTACCAGATCTCTCCCCAGCAAGCACTGGAAGGGGCAGCGAGCGAGGACACCGAGGACGCGCAGGACACCTCCGAGGACGATGTCGAAGGTCCGGAGGCCCCCTCGGAAGACCACGAGGAGGGGCCGGAGGAGGGTGAGCACGCAGCCGGCGAGGACGCCGCCGAAGACACACCCGACGACACCGAGGCCGAGCTTCCGGATTTTCCGACCATCCCGGCCGAGGTCCGAGACTCCCTGGAGGCCCAGGAGGCCCTGGACACGACCATCGGCAGCCGCAACACCCACGTCGAGCTCGACGACGGGCAGCTCCTTTCCGTCAACACCTATGCGGGCGGAGAGATCGGTGTGGACATCACCAGCGAGACCATCGAGGGTGACCTGACCGAGGTCGGCCCGGGAAAGGCAGCGATCTCGGAGGGCTACATCGACGATCTGACGGTCGGCGACACATTGACCCTCCCGTCCGAGACCGGCCAAGACCTGTCCGTGGAGATCGTCGCGGTCGTGGAACCCATGCAGTTCCTCACTGGTGCGACCCTCGACACAGAGGACTTCACCACCGCCTTCCCCGAGATCGTCGAGGACGATCACCTCTTCGTGCGCGCCGCGCAGGACGCCGATCCCGCCGAAGTGCGGGACGCTGTCCACGCCGCCGTCGACGACCACCCGACCATGCAGGTCTCCTCGGTGGCCGAGGTGAAGAACCAATTCACCGAGATCATGGACATCGCCTTCTACACCATCGCGGCCATGCTGGGGTTGGCGATCATCATCGCGGTGTTCGGTATCTCCAACACGATGGCCCTGTCGGTTCTGGAGCGCACCCGTGAGTCCGCGTTGTTGCGTGCGTTGGGTCTGGGCAGGGCGCAGCTACGGCGGATGCTGAGTGTGGAGGCCGTGCTGCTGTGCCTGATCGGTGCTTCGATCGGCATCGTGCTGGGTGTGGTGTTCGGCTGGGCGGCCGGCGCCTCGGTCCTGCAGGGCATGATCTTCACGGCCCCGGTGGACCAGATCGCGGTGTTCATCGCCGTGGCGGTGGTGGCCGGTCTGGTGGCCGCCGTCCTGCCCGCCCGCCGGGCCGCGCGTACCTCCATCACGGGGGCGCTCGCTTCCGAGTGAGGTCCGAAAACACCCGTCCTGCAAAGGGAGAAACACGGCGGTGTCCCC